>JAZSCI010000041.1:0-3637 GCA_045602865.1 Acutalibacteraceae bacterium | reverse complement strand
TCCTTGAACAGGTCGAGGAAACGGAAGGTATCTTCTGCCGACTTAAAGTCGCAGGCAATAATTACATCGTTCTGAATCATAGTTTTCCGTATTTCTTTATTTCACAATTCCGATAATATCCGTCAGACGCTCGATACCGAGGCGCTCCATCTCGGCGGGCAACTCCTCGACGATCTTCTTCGAGGCGTAGGGATCGATGAGGTTGGCCGCTCCGACCTGCACGGCCGTAGCTCCGGCCATCATCATTTCGATCACGTTCGAGGCCGACTGCACACCGCCACAACCCATCACAGGAATCGAGCAGGCTTTGGCCACCTGATAGACCATTCTGACGGCCAGCGGGAAGATCGCAGCGCCCGAGAAACCGCCCATCGTATTGGCAATGACGGGTTTACGGCGCATCGTATCGATGCGCATGCCGAGCAGCGTATTGATCAGGCAAAGACCATCGGCACCCGCCTCCTCACACGCCTTTGCTATTGCTACAATATCAGTAACATTTGGTGAAAGCTTGATTATAACCGGCTTTGTTGTAACTGCCTTTACAGCCGCAGTAACCTCTGCCGCCGCTTTGGGATCAGTTCCGAAGCTCATTCCGCCGCCGTGAACATTGGGGCAGCTTACATTAACCTCAAGCCAACCCACCTGCTCCTCTTTGTCGAGTCTTTCGCAGGTATATGCATAATCAGGCACGGAAAAGCCGCTTATATTTGCCATTACTTTTTTGTCGAAGCATTTTTTCAGCTTCTGAAGCTCCTCGGAGATAACCTTGTCAACACCGGGATTCTGTAAGCCTACGGCATTTATCATACCTGCCGTACATTCGGCAATTCTCGGTGTGGGATTGCCGAAGCGAGGATCCTTTGTAGTTCCCTTGAAGGAAAAGGTTCCGAGAACATTTATATCATATATATCTGCAAACTCATAACCATAGCCGAAGGTTCCGCTTGCAGGTATTATGGGGTTATCAATTGTAATTTCGCAAAGGTCAACACTTAATCTTCCCACAGTATTTCCTCCTTTTTAAGAACGGGGCCTTCCTTACAAATCCTCTTGTAGCCGGTAATGGTTTTACAAGAGCAGCCCATACAAGCACCGAAGCCACAACCCATTCTTTCCTCAAAGCTGAACTGACCGCTTGTGTCGGTTGATTTGAAAATCGCCTTGAGCATAGGCTCGGGACCCCAGGTATAAAAATATGAATAGTCAATATCCTTAAGGGCATCTGTAACAAAGCCCTTTATTCCGTAGGAGCCATCGGCAGTAGTTACATAAACAGTCGCACCGAGCGCCTTGAAATCCTCCTCGCAGAAGATTTCATCCTTCGTATTGAAGCCCAGAATAACACTGACATTTTTGCCCTCTTTAATGAGCTGCTTGCACAACATATAAAGAGGAGGAACACCTACACCGCCGCCCATAAGAACGGGATTATCTCCTGCAAGGGAAGTATCATAGCCGTTACCGAGACCGGTGAGAACATCAAGCTTCTCACCTGATCCCATTTTGCACATCTGCTCTGTGCCCTTACCCACAACCTTGTAAATAAGAGTCAGAACACCATTCTCGCAATCACACACAGAAATAGGTCTGCGAAGATAGAGTCCGTCAAGCTTTATGTTCACAAACTGTCCCGAGGAGGTTATATCACTGACATCCCCTCTGAGGCGCATTTTGTATACAGTCTGCGTAAGCTGTACATTGTCAATTATTTCAAATATACCCTGTCTCATAAGTTAGCCTCTGCATCGATAGTTGAAATAGTAAGTGTTGTTTCCTCAAGTACATCAAGAAGAACTCTTACAGTATCAAGCGCGGTAAATATTGTAACGTTGTTTTCAGTAGCATAACGGCGAATCTGGTGTCCGTCATTTTCATCGTTGTGTCCGCCGCCTGCGCTGATATCCTTTGTGTTAATAACATAAGCGATATGTCCCTGACGGAGAGCCTCGGGAATTTCATCGCTGCCATCACTGATCTTCTGAAGAACATGTGTACGGATACCGTTTTCTTTAAGATAATTTGCGGTACCCTCTGTTGCTTCAATGTTGAAGCCAAGCTTATAGAAACGGCGAATAAGAGGAAGTGCCTCAGCCTTATCCTCATCTGCAATTGTTGCGAATACCGTACCATAGTTCTGAAGGTGCATTCCCGATGCCTGAAGAGCCTTGTAAAGTGCTCTGTTAAGCTTGTCATCATATCCGATTGCTTCACCGGTTGATTTCATTTCGGGTGAAAGGTATGCATCAAGTCCGCGGATTTTATTGAAGGAGAATACGGGAACCTTTACATACCAACGTTTCTTTTCATCGGGATATATATCGAATATACCCTGCTCCTTAAGGCTCTTACCCATAATAACCTCAGTTGGAATATCTGCAAGTGAGTAGCCTGTTGCCTTTGAAAGGAAGGGAACTGTTCTTGATGAACGGGGATTAACCTCAATGATATACACATCATCCTTATCATCAACAATAAACTGAATGTTGAAAAGTCCTACGATGCCGATTCCGAGACCGAGCTTCTTTGCATACTGAAGGATAATGCCCTTAACCTTGTTTGAAATGGAGAATGGTGGATAAACGGAGATAGAGTCACCTGAGTGAACACCGGTTCTCTCAACAAGCTCCATAATACCGGGAACGAATACATCTCTGCCATCGCAGATAGCATCAATCTCAACCTCACGGCCCTGGATGTATTTATCAACAAGAACAGGCTTGTCCTCATCAATTTCAACGGCAGTTCTCAGATAGTGGCGGAGTTGCTCCTCATTAGCAACAATCTGCATAGCTCTGCCGCCAAGAACGAAGCTGGGGCGAACAAGAACAGGATAGCCGATTTCAGCAGCTGCTGCGATACCATCATCCATATTTGTAACTGCCTTACCCTTTGCACGGGGGATATTCAAATCATTAAGAAGATTTTCAAATGCGTTACGGTCCTCTGCACGGTCAATAGCGGCACAATCCGTACCGATAATCTTCACACCGCGGTCATGGAGGGGCTGAGCAAGGTTTATTGCAGTCTGACCGCCAAGGGTAGCAACAACACCCTCGGGCTTCTCAAACTCTACAATGTTCATAACATCCTCGGGAGTAAGAGGCTCAAAGTAAAGCTTGTCTGCCGTAGTGTAGTCGGTAGAAACAGTTTCGGGGTTATTGTTGATAATAATAGCCTCATAGCCTGCATTCTTTATAGTCATAACCGCATGAACTGTAGAGTAGTCAAATTCAACACCCTGACCGATACGAATGGGACCTGCACCGAGAACGATAATCTTTTTCTTTTCGGTAAGGCGGGAAGCATTCTCACCTGTATATGAGGAATAGAAGTAAGGAATGTAAGCATTGGTGTGACAGGTGTCAACCATCTTGAATACGGGGAAGATATTGTTTTCCTTACGCATATTGTAAACATCAAGCTCGTTGCAATTCCAGAGACGGGCAATATATTTATCACCAAAGCCCATTTTCTTTGCAGCCTTGAGAATTTCGGCATCCTTATTGTCACGAAGCTTTTCTTCCATATCAATGATGTTCTTGAATGCCTGAAGGAAGTAAGGAGTAATCATGGTAACCTCGTGAAGCTTTTCAACAGAAACACCATGATAAAGAAGCTCTGCAATAGCGAAGAT
>JAZSCI010000040.1:0-4988 GCA_045602865.1 Acutalibacteraceae bacterium | reverse complement strand
TGTAATCGTAAAGAACGGATAAATAACTCTGTAGGTCCAGATATTATTAAGTCCCCAGGTCAGACCTGCAATAGTGGGAACTGCAAACCCTGTTATTGTAGGCGCAAAAGAATAAATAACCTGGGAAATGCTCATTACATTTGCCCTTTCCTGAGCATTCGGGGTTATAATCTGCTGGAAATATGTATAACTCTCGTTATAAAAACAAAGGAACATATTGAGAAGCATATACATAAACCAAACAACAACAGCCTTTGTCAGATATTCCATATTTTCATAAGGTAGCCATACAAAAACAGTTGATATAAGAACAATGGGGAGTCCTGTTTTCTTAATAAAAGGCAGAAATTTACCGCCCTCTAATTTATGGTTATCGTAGTACCAGCTACGGAAAACACCGATTGGAATACCCACAAGATTCGCAACAATAAGCATAACCGATAAATCCATCGGCTTTAAACCGATACTTGCACCAACAAGGAAGTTTGCCGCATCAAGACCGATAGCAGAAGCAAGTAAAGTCAGCCAATGAACACCAAAGCCTGCACCGCTGAGACTTGCAATCTCTTTATTCGGCACATAATTACCCTTTGCAGGCTCGTGCCAATATTCTTTAACTGAAAAAATCAGACTTTTGGCTTTTGAAACAACGCCGTTTTTTCCCTGAGTGTTCATTTCTTTCCCCCTTACAGAAAATTTTTACAAAAATATTATAACCTTTAGTTAAAGAACTGTCAACAAATCCCTCGCAAATCCATACATCCGAAGCATTAAAGCATCGGACTTCAGAAAAACTGTTTTCGGAGAACGAATATGTTCCGTCAGGCTTTACAGACACTTTCGATAACTAAGCACGATTTCAGGCAACCAAAAAAAGAGAAAACCAAAAAGAAAAATCCCACAAAACAGAAGGCTATTTTTAAGTAAGTGTTGCCCTTGTACAAAAAAATTAAATATGTTAAAATTGTCATATAATCTTAAAAAGAGGTCGGATTATGGAAGCGATAATTGACAAAACAATTGAAGAATTTGCCGAAAACGAAAACATACAAGAGATAACTGTACAAAATGGTAATGAAGAAGCTCCGAAAGAGATTGTATTCAAGAATAACCGAAGCTTTGGCTATTACACCATCCCCTTCACAATAAACAAGCACAAATACAGTGCCTTCAAAAAACGCATTAACACCATCATTTCTCACAGTGAAAGTGACATTCTGTCTGACAGTGAGCGTTTCAAAAGCTGCCGTTATGTTTTTTCCTACATAAAGGAAATATACAAGACAAACGATTTTTACAAGATTGATTCAGATGCACTCACAAGGGAAATGAACTGTCCCGATGTGCTTGACAGACTTTTTCCTTTTTCGGACAAGAAATCCGGGAAGCGTTTTCCTGCTACACTCGAGGAAATCTCAATTCTTGTTTTCGGCAAAAGCAAGGGCTATCTTATGTTTAAGGTCTGCTACAACGATATGTCGCTCAGAGATATCGAAATATTCAGCTACTATTTCCGACATATTGTCAATTCCACAGAAAACAATTGCACCTTTGCGCAAATCTGCGCCTTCATTCTGGGTGTGGAAAAATACGAATCCTTCAAGGCATCTGAAGGAGATTTCACAACACCCTTCTACTATCTTTCTTTTGCCGGAACCTATATTTGTGATGTTCTGCAGTTGATTTGTATGAAGGCAGATTTCCCAGAGGGAGAGGAAGAGCTGCACCTTACCTGCCTTGGCAGAGGCTACCGCGGTCCCCAGAAAACCACAGAAAACTACCTTAACAACAGTAATTATGATATGAAATTCTCGCCCCGCACTAATGTGGTGTGGGTAGGAAGCCCCAACACTCTTACTTGTGTAATCAAATCCGAGGATGCGGTCTCAAGCCATATGTCAAGTAATATCGAAAATGATTATCTGTGTCTGTTTCTGACTCTTCAGAATCAGCGCAATACACTTCTCTCCCTTATGACCGATATGGTAACTTACAAAAACAAGCCCCGCGAGCTTCTTAAAATCAAGGACAAGCTCAACGCCTTCAAATTAGCGGAGTCCTTCAAAACGGTTTCCAATGAATATGCTTTCCAGAATATATATGAGCAGATGTACAATATTCTTGATATTGATAATCTTATTGAGGATATAAATGACATATCCACTCACGCCGCGGAACAAAAGGAGCATAATATAGAAAGGCTTTTCAAGATTTTCACTGTTGCCGCAACCATAGAAACGCTCTATAACATTCTTGCCGTTCTTGTTCCTCTGCTTGTTGATTGGAAAAAGACAGGTGAAATGCCTTTATTGTTCCCCACCCAGATAGGCACACTTGCTTTGTGTGTGCTTACGGTTCTGCTATTATCAATACTCTTTATCCTCACACCAAAGCTCTTAAAGAACAAATAAACATAAGTCAACCAATACTTTTCTCCGAAAAAAAGGATGGATACTATGAAAAAGACAATCTCGGTTATAGGACTCGGCAACAGAGGAACTGAATATATGGGCTTTCTTAAAGCCTTTCACTCCCGAAGGGTTGAAATTTTTGCTCTTTGCGATATACGGCAGCAGGCACTTGATGATATTGCACCTATATATTCCGTACCCAAGGAAAGACAATTTCTCTCTGCAGAAAGCTTTTTCTCTCAGGGTGTAATATCCGATGCCCTTATTATCTCCACCCAGGATGCCAGTCACTACGAAATTACAAAGCAGGCTATTCTCACCGGCTACAAATTTATTCTCCTTGAAAAACCCGTAAGCGGTGTTAAGGCTGAATATATGGAGCTTCGGGATCTTGCGAATGAAAACAATGTGACTCTTATTATCTGCCATGTGCTTCGATACTCAAATTATTACAGAAAAATCAAGGAAATTATCACAAGCGGAAAAATAGGAGATATTGTCACAATAAACCATACAGAAAATGTAGGGTACTTTCATTTTGCCCATAGCTATGTAAGAGGTAACTGGCGTAACGAATTCACCTCAACGCCTTCCCTTATGGCAAAATGCTGTCACGATATCGACCTGATTTCATGGTTTATGGATTCTCCCTGCACAAGCCTCAGCTCCGTTGGCTCACTTAAATATTTCTGCAGGGAAAATGCTCCCTCAGGTGCAACACCTACCTGTATGGGTGGCTGCAAGGCAAAAAAGAATTGCCCCTATGATGCTGAGCGGCTTTACATAACCGATCCCTTCTACAAGGCAACCTTTATAAAATATATGAAGCGCACTCTTACGGGCAAGGCAAAAAACAGTAAAAACGATGTTATAAATGCCGTTAAAAACGGAGAATACGGAAAATGTGTTTTTCTGAATGACAACAATGTGTGCGACAATCAGCTTGTAACAATGACTTTTAAAAATGGTGCATCCGCAGTTCTTAATATGAATGGTCTTTCCAACAAAATGTTCAGGGAATGTCACATTGTAGGAACAAAGGGTGAGCTTGTAGGCTACGGTGCAAAACTCAAAATGCACATTTTCGGCGGCAAAACCACCACAATACACACGGGCACACTCAATATAGCAGGTCATGTAGAGGGTGATATCCGACTTATTGCAGGCTTTGTGAAAATTCTTTGTGGTGAAACAACGGATTTGAAGGACATCACAACAATAGATGCAACTGTTGTAAGCCACAACATTATCCTTGCCGCAGAGGAATCCCGTAAAAATGGCGGAAGGCTTATAACATTTGAATAATAACCCATATACAATGCCCAAAAGCAGGTACACAGCCTAATGTTGTGTACCTGCTTTTTATGTAGCTTACCTTATATTCCACAAATAGCTTCCGCCCGAACAAAATTCATCAATTGTTTCGGTTTCACCACGAAGTATAATATGCGCCTTCACACCCTGGGGAAGCTTTATTTCCACAGTAAAGCCACCTTCGTTTTTCTTCCAATTACACTCTACTGTACCAAAGGGAGTATCAACACCTCCCGACACATATTCAGGTCCATACATAAGCTCAGGCTTTATAAGAAAGCTTTTGTATCCTTTCTTCACATCCCTGATGCCTATTATATGAGAATAGAAGGCTTCCTCGTATGTGCCCAGGAAATAGTGATTGCGTGAGCGTGTGGTATTTTCCCAGCTTTCCCAGGCAGAATCATAGCCCATTCGGAGCCAATGTCCCCAGGATGGATATGTATTCTGATTAAGCACCTTGTAGGCAATATCTGCATATCCGTTATCAAATAAAACAGGCAGGATATACTGTGTTCCGATACAACCTGTGTCAAGGTGATATTCCTTCCTTATGAAGTCCTCGGCAAGCTTTTTTGCCACCTTTTCCCTATACTCCTCAGGAACCATACCAAAAGCCATTGGCACTAAATCAGAGGTCTGTCTGTACCTTTCACGAGCACCCCTCTGCTCCCAGAAATGAGTTTCATAACAACACTTTTCACTGTTATAAAACGCCTCGTTGAATGCCTTATATATTTCCGCTGCAGCACTACCGAAAAGCTCTGTATCTGCCTTCTCCCCCATTTCGGTGCTTATATACTCCATATCCCTAAGCATTTTGTATATATAAGCAGTACCGCAAATCTCTGCACCCTCAGAGGTATTGGGATCTGCAGGATCATCCTCTCCGCCTATGGGTGACACCCAGTCTGCAAGACCTCTTGCGCCCCATAACCAGCTCTGTTTTCCGAGAAGCTCAATATCCTTTACGGCAAAGGCCTTAAGACACGGATAAAGCTCCTCTACATAATCCTTCATTCCGTAAAAATCAAGGAGTGCACGGCAGGCAAACACAAAAACAGTATTCCATACAGGGGAATTACCTGTCCCCCAGTTTGCAGTAGGTACCATAACAGGCACCTCTCCGAACTCCTCAAAGCAATCCTTCATTGTGTTGACAAATTCCATAAGAAATTCATCCATACGGAAATTGTAAATCATCGACCTGAGACCGCAGCTAAGGTCCCCCAGCCATCCGTTTTTCTCCCATACGGGAGTGTC
>JAZSCI010000039.1:0-2818 GCA_045602865.1 Acutalibacteraceae bacterium | reverse complement strand
ACCCATACCAAGCTGTGCCATAAGCTCCTTAGCCGCATTGTAGCCAAGCTTCTTCTGTCTGTTGTTCATAGCCGCGATTTCAATAATGATTGCAAGGTTTCTGCCGGGCTTTACGGGCACTGTGGTTGTGGGAACATTGATTCCGAGAATGTCGATGTATTCATCTTCTATTCCTAATCGGTCATAAGCTTTTTCGCTGTCCCAATGCTCCAGCTGAATAACCATATCAATTTTCTCCGTAAGCTTAACCGATCCTACACCGAATATGTTTCGCGCATTTACGATTCCGATACCTCTCAGCTCGATAAAGTGTCGGATATTGTCGGGTGCTGAGCCGATAAGTGTCTTTGATGAAACCCTTTTGATTTCAACTGCATCATCAGCAATAAGTCGGTGTCCTCTCTTTATGAGCTCAACCGCAGTTTCACTTTTACCTACACCGCTGTCGCCGAGAATGAGGATACCTTCACCGTAGACCTCTACCATAACACCGTGCCTTGTGATTCTCTCGGCAAGCTCGGTAGCAAGATAGGAAATGAGAGTTGCGGTAATCTGTGAGGTTACCTCGTTTGTTCTGAGGAGTGGTACCTCATGCTTTTGAGCAAGCTCAAGCATAATGTCGGGCACATCAATGCCTCGGGTTACTACTGCTGCAGGGGGCTTGAGGCTGAAAAACAAATCAAGCCGTTGACGTTGAGTTTCCTCATCAAGCTCTCCCAGATAGCTCATTTCTGCAAGGCCGATAAATTCGATTCTCTCGCGGTCAAAGAATTTCTCGTAGCCTGCAAACATAAGACCGGGGCGATTAACATCCAATGATCGGATAACTAATTCATTTGAAGGCTTGTCAGGCATATATATTACCTCAAAGGAATGTGCCTCTATAACCTTTTTAAGCTCTACGGAATATTTAGTTCCCAAAAGGAGCCCTCCTTTATATAATATTGCATAAATATAAATGTATACCAATGTGTATTATAGAACAAAAAACTCTGTATGCCAATAGAAATTCGAAAAAAATGTTGCAAGTTTCAAAAAATATGTTATAATGCAGTATGTGATTGTATGCACAATCACCAAAACACAAATTCACCTTTGTAAAGTATTGACAATTAAAGGTGCTTGTGGTATACTTGTTCCACCTCTCAGTAGAGAGTTCTTTTTTTGTGCCTTGAAAAAGGTATGAAAAGGACCGTTTTCGGCAAGATGGGAATAGGCCTGTCTTACGAGGAGAGGGAGGCTAATCAAAAAAATGGAGGTGCCGTTATGCGAGTAAAAATCACACTTTCCTGCACAGAGTGTAAACAACGTAATTACAACACTATGAAGGAAAAAAAGAACAACCCTGACAGGTTGGAGATGAAGAAGTATTGCAGATTCTGCAAGAAACACACTCTCCACAGAGAAACAAAATAAGGAGGTAGCATTGTGGCTGACGAGAAGAAAAATGTTGCCAAGACCGATGAAGCAAAGGCTTCAAAGGTACAGAAGGCCGACAAGGTAAAAAAGGCTTCCGGATTCTCGCCCAAAAATATCGGTAAAGCTATCAAAAAGTTCTTTAAAGATCTTAAGGGAGAGGTAAAGAAGATTACCTGGCCCGGTCGTAAGATGGTTATTAAGAGCACCGGTATTGTTCTTGCTGCTATTCTTGTTCTCGGAGCAGGTATTTGGGCTATTGACTATGCCGTATCAGGTGTAGTTACATTGGTTAACAGAGAAGCTGAAGCTTATACACAGGTTGAGGAAGAAACCGAGGCTGAAGATGAAAAATCCGAAGACAAGGCAGATGCCGAGGATAAGGATGAAAAGGCTGAGGAAGAATCTAAATCAGAAAAAGCTGAATAATCCCGAATTGTGATTACAGAAAATATTTGGGAGGTACATTATGTCAGTTGAAAACAAGGTCGTTGCCAAGTGGTTTACGGTTTGTACTATCCCCGGGCGCGAAAAGGCAACTGCTGAAAACCTGATGAAAAACAAACGCTTGGAGGATGTTGTTCTCGCAACAAAGGTTCCCCTCAAAAAGGAAATCGAAGAGAGAACAAAAACCAAAATTGTTATCAAGCGTGATGAAGACGGATATGATATGCCCGTTGAGGAGACCGAGATTATTCGTCGTGAGAAAGAAATAGTAGCATATCCTAACTATGTTTTTGCCAAGATTGCTCTTGTTGAAGAAATGGTTAAGGATAACGAAACCGGAGATAATGTTTCAACCGGCGAGTATGTAATTGACGGTAATGATTTACATGCTATTACAGAAACCACCGGAGTAAAAATTATTCTTGGTTATAAAGAAGATGACAGAAAAAACAACAGAGCTAAGCCTCTTACAGATGAGGAAGTAAAAGACCTTAATCTTGAGGATGAGGTAGAGGTAGCTGAGACTGTTGCCGATACAGCGGCGACAGTTGCTTATGAGGTTGGAACTTCTGTTAAGCTTATAGATGGTCCTCTCAAAGGCAACACAGGTGTTGTTAAATCCGTTGATGTTGAGAATAACATTATTGTTGTCGAAATTTCTTTCTTGGGCAGAAAGACAGATACTCCTGTTGAAATGCATCAGGTTCAGGAAATTGGTTGATTATTTATTATGGTAACAAACGGTATATCCGTTGTTATATGCGGCATATTGCCGCGTGTGGGAGGAATAAGGCGAGCTTCTTATTCCGCCATACCACGAATTATGGAGGTGCAAAAAAATGGCTCAAAAGGTTGTAGGTCTTATCAAATTGCAAATTCCTGCCGGCAAAGCAACCCCGGCTCCCCCTGTTGGTCCTGCTTTAGGTCAACACGGTGTAAACATTATGGCGTTCAC
>JAZSCI010000038.1:0-5091 GCA_045602865.1 Acutalibacteraceae bacterium | reverse complement strand
CCTATGTGCTGAAAAAGAATGATCAGCATGGTAATTCTACAATATATGACACTGATATGGCTACGGGTGTAATTAAAAGTGTTACCAACAGTAACGGTGTTACAACAAACTATGGATATAATAGTAATAAGACAGTACTTGAAAAAGAAACTATGGATGGTACAAGCGTATCATACAGTTATTCCCGTGATCGGATCAGTTCCATTCTTTTCAGTGGCTTGGATGGGAAGAAAGAAAAATATTCCTTCGTCTATGATGAGTACGGCAACAGACTCAGTATTAAGGTAGGAAGCCAAAGTCTGGCTACCAACAGCTACGGAGAGAAAAACGGACTTCTGCTCCAGGTAAAATACGGTAATAATGACATAAAGGGCTATACATATACCCGTACAGGGCTTACAAAAACTATTACTCACAACGGAAGTACAAAATACGGTTGGAGCTATAGAGTTGACGGAACCCCCCTGTCCCATACAGACAAGATAAATGACAGGAAATATCTATATGATTACGATTCTCTGGGACGCCTTGTGCGACAGGAGATACGGGACACGGATGGAGCTCATATAGGTTCAAATGAGCTTGCCTATGATGTGCGTAACAATGTAACTAAAATTTCAACCTCAATGGGAGGCTACACTGCCAAGGATGTTTATCTTTATGAGAAAACCTCAGGAAACGAAAATGCGGAAAGCTATGCAAAGGATAATCTGATTTCCCGCTATTTGATAAACGGACAGAGCACACGGTACGTGGACTACACCTATGATGCTCTGAACAGATTGCAGAACAGGAGCCTTAAATTTGATGGTAAGACTGTGGAAACAGAGTATAGCTACAAGGTATCCGAACGTGGCGAACAATACAGAACAACACAGCTCAGTACAGAAAAGCTTGACGGAATCAATTATACATATTATTATGATACTGTAGGAAATATCACAAGTATAAAAAAGGATTCTTCCGCATACCGAAGCTATGAGTATGATGATAAAAACCAGCTTGAAAAGGAAGTAAACAAAACAAGCGGAATTACCACCAGTATTACCTATGATGATTTAGGTAATATCAAAAAAAAGGTAAAAAGCGGGGCTGAAACAGGTACCATCACCTACTCCTATGGAAATGACGGAAAATCCGGCTGGAATAATCTTCTGATCGGTGTTGACTCTAATGGTGATAACACATACAGTTCTTCCGAGACAATCACCTATGATGAAATCGGCAATCCCACAAGCTATCTGGGTGCGACTCTTACCTGGTTCGGCAGACAGCTTAAGAGCTACACAAAGGGCACCACAAACGTCAGCTACACTTATGATGCAGAGGGACTTCGTGGCACGAAAACCGTAAAAGGAACAAAGTCCGTATACCACTATGTGGGAGATCAGCTCCGTTATGAGGAACGGGGAGCAAAGAAGTTCTACTATTACTATGATGTCGCGGGGAATCTCAGCGCAATCCGTTACTACAATGACAATGGTACTGCATCAATGTACTTTGTCCTTACCAATGCACAGGGCGACGTTATGAGCATTTATTCGAAAACGGGAGACCTTGTGGCAAGCTATGAATACGATGCCTGGGGTAACTGCGAAATAACTCTTGACACCGAAGGAATAGGTGCACTCAATCCCATCCGTTACAGAGGTTATTACTATGATACGGAGACCGGGCTGTATTACCTGCAGAGCAGATACTACAATCCTGAGGTAGGCAGGTTTATTAATGCTGATGGATATATCACCACAGGACAAGGCGTTTTAAGCTACAATATGTTTGCTTATTGTATGAATAATCCGGTTAATCGAGTAGATCCTGCAGGAACATTTTGGAGTGGTGTAAAGAATTGGCTGTGTGAAAAATGGAATGCATTCAAGAATTGGATTAAAGGTGATACAAAAAAAGATACCGATGAAACACGAGCAAAAAAAGCATATGATAATACACATTTTGAAAAACGGAAAAAAGTATCGGAGGAAAAAGACGAATATACTACGGTAGATGTGCAAATTGATTTAACCGAGTCTGAAAATGTGTTGTACGGAGAGGATTTGACAGAGTGGACTGATATGGTTTATCAGGAAACGTTGAACATGACACAAAACGAAGAACCTGGCTCACTGAGATTAATGAGTAAAACGCATATAAAATATGAGTATATACTTCATAGAGATACAAAGTATTTTATTGAAAACTCGGAAGTAGCACATTTAAATGTCGAAGAAACAATCTATAAATTAATTGTACGCGGAAAGGAGGCAATTAAATGGGACGTGTAAGAAAAACCAGGCTGATAGCTGTTTTATTAATCGTCTTTAGTTTAGTAGTATATTTGGTTAACAACTTAATAGTCTGGAATACATTACATTCTCTTGAGACGTATTCAGGAGAGACAATCAAGGATATATGTACACTCAGCACCAGAACAGCTTTTGTTACTACAAGCGGTAAGGTTTATATGATGGGTAATTATTATAACGACTTGTATGTTTCGGTAGGTCTATCCGGATTTAAGGAAAAAGCATATAATAAGTCTTCTTTGCCTGTAATGATTTTTGATGATAATGCTGATAGTATTATCTTGACAGCGTTTGGTGGATTTATTACACAAAACACAAATTTGTATGTGTTTACAAAAGATTCTACAGAGAGCAAAACTCCTACATTTGTTGCTGATGATTGTCTTGTTCCTGTTAACGCGTACAAAATTAATGAGACTGATTATGGCTGCTTGTACATCAACACAAAAAACGAGCTTGTATTTAAGTCAATAACCGGGGATTTGCTGTATAAATATATGCAGGAAATTAGTGATTGTAAGTATTATTCCAACGGAGTTTATGTTTTGTTGAAAAGTGATGGTTCATTATGGATGATTGAACATTCCGGAACAGATACTTTTCTCCAGGAAGAAAAGAATATTAAGATAGCTGATAATGTAAAAGCTTTTGAGTATTCAGCTCTTTTAATTGGTAAACACGACTTTTCTGACACCTTTGTTTGGCTTTCGAATACCAACGATGTATATAAAAAGCTGAATATAGATGGAGGCAAACAGAAAATCGCAGAAAATGCAGAGGCAATTGGAATTTATCAACAGAACATTATTGTGCTTACAAAAGATAATCGAATGGAAGCGTTTTTTGAAGACAGCAAAATTAAAATGCACGCCGAAGGGGTTGTGTGTTTATCGGTGAGCGATGATATTGTTTGTGCTTACTCAGAAAAAGATGGGTTGATTTTTTGGGGAATAAACAAATATAATGCGTTTGGATGTGATACGGATTCTATAAAAACTGATATAGATGAAGCGCCAATCAAATACACACGCCAGACTAATCAATAGACACCTCCCCCACTGACAAATGATTTTATGTCAAATGGCGAATTGTTTGCATTTCGCCATTTGGCAATCCCACAACCTACAGAGGTGCAGAGCTTGTCTGGAACGGCAGACAGCTGTATAAATACACAAAAGATAATGTCAAAGAGTTATATTACTACAATGCCGATGGTCTGAGAGTCAGAACAAAGCATTATGAAAAATCATCGGGTAGTTTTTCTCAGGTTGCCGTAACAAAAACACCTGACAGTTTTATTTTTTCAGAGCTGGATGCCTATAACGATTACTGTTTGGAAATGTATAATTCTGTTTATCTGAGCGATGAATGGAGTTGGATTTCAGAAAATGAAAGAAAAGCGATTTTGGCAGATAATATGATAATCTGGGATCCGGAAAACACAATAAAAATAGGCATTGTACAAGGTGGTAGAGCGGTTGATACTATTATAGAAGAAGCGGGGGATATTTTGTCGTGAAAAATTTTTGGGGTATATTGAAGAAAATTTTTGTTGTGTTTTTAGTTGTTTTTGTATTAGCTTTGGCAGGTTTGGTGGGATTGTTTGTAATTGAGTTGAAAACAGATCCCGAATCACTGGAGCTTGAGGAAATATATGTACAAACACAATCAGAAGAGGATTTGTATAAGCTTTGCACCGCATTACAGGAGTCTGACTATCGGGAGAAAATTGTAGAATATTATCCTTTACTGTTAAATGACACTCGACTGGAGAGTTTTATCGAAAACGATCCCGGCTGGGAGGATGCACTGAACAATATGGAGCCAAAGGAAATAAAGGAGTCTTATATAATAGCCTTTTTGGATTCGGTTTTGGAAGAGTCCGGAACGATGGAATACAAAAAATCCTTTGACCGGTACATAGATCAGGTGAATTTTATTGTTCATGAAAATGGAATGCCTGCACTGTCTGTGCTGGAGCTTTACTTCTATAAGGAAAGCGGGATGGAGATTTCGGGAATAGACAAGAAAAAGGCGGAAATTCATCTGGATACACTTTCCGAATATATAAATTCTGCAGATTCAGATTCACAAACAAAGGATTATGTAAATCTGTTTATATATAGCTGGTATTCCAAAATCGGAAATATAGAAAAAATGAACAACCAGAGAAAACAGATATCAAAAATGATTACAAGCACGGCTTTCTTCAAAGGTGAAGAGGAATTGATTAACGGCTACATATTGGCTTTCGATGTTGCGGACAAAAAAGTTGTATTGGGTAAATACAGCTATGCAGATTATTTTCTCATTGATGTGGGGTTTGATGTGGTGCAGTATGCTTGTACCGACAGATATATATGTGTCTTGCAGAACCTGGACGGCGAAGAAAATTATTTTATAATTGATACTGAAACAGGTGATGTCTCTGCTCTGCAGAACAAGCTCGGATTTGATGAAAAATGTCGTGAGATTAATATAAATCCTGAGTTTAAAAACAGTAAAGATGTCTTTAAAGACCAATTAGAGGATCAATCAGCCCACACCCCGTGACCGACAAATGATTTTATGTCAAATGGCGATTTGTTGGCATTTCTCCATTTGGCAACCGTGGGTAAGACAGTTGACAGAGCTTTGCGTTCCGTGTTTTACTCTGAAATGAAATACTTGAATACAACAGGCAACCCACAGAACGGAAAACAAATATCTGTTCTGTGGGTTTTGTTTTTAAGAATCCTCCACCATCGCAAGCGATGGTCCCCCTCCTTTCGAAAGGAGGTAGCACGCA
>JAZSCI010000037.1:0-4126 GCA_045602865.1 Acutalibacteraceae bacterium | reverse complement strand
GTATTGCAAAGGCTGAGGCTGCATTTAATATTGAAAACCTTATGGATGCGGAAAACCTTACACTCCAGCATCATATCAATCAGGCTCTTAAGGCTCACGGCACTATGACTCGCGATGTTGACTATGTTGTAAAAGACGGTCAGGTGCTTATTGTTGATGAATTCACAGGCCGTATTATGATGGGAAGGCGTTACAGTGAAGGTCTTCATCAGGCTATTGAGGCAAAGGAAAATGTTAAGGTTGAGCACGAAAGCAAGACTCTTGCCACCATTACCTTCCAGAACTATTTCCGACTTTACAAGAAGCTTTCAGGTATGACAGGTACCGCTATGACAGAAAGCGCAGAATTCCAGGAAATCTACAGTCTTGATGTTGTTGAAATTCCCACAAACAAGCCCCTTGCACGTGTTGACAATGATGATGTGCTTTACAAAACCGAGGAAGCAAAGTTTGCGGCTATTGTTGAGCAGATTTCTGCTTGTCACGAAAAGGGACAGCCGGTGCTTGTTGGTACAGTTAATATTGAAAAGAGTGAAAAGCTCTCAAGATATCTCAAGAAAAACGGCATAAAGCACGAGGTGCTCAATGCTAAATTCCACGAAAAGGAAGCTGAAATTGTTGCTCAGGCAGGTAAATTCGGCGCAGTTACAATCGCTACCAATATGGCAGGTCGTGGTACCGACATTATTCTTGGCGGTAACGCAGAATTTATGGCAAAGTCACAGATGAGAAAGCTTGACTATGATGATGAGCTTATTGCCGAGGCAACAGGCTTTGCAGAAACCGACAACCAGGATATTCTTGAGGCAAGAAAGACCTTCCGTGAGCTTGAAGCAAAATACAAGGAAGAAACCAATGCCGAGGCAGAAAAGGTAAGAGCCGCAGGCGGTCTTTACATTATCGGTACAGAGCGCCACGAGTCAAGGCGAATTGACAACCAGCTCCGCGGCCGTGCAGGTCGACAGGGCGATCCCGGTGAAAGCCGCTTCTACCTTTCCGCAGAGGATGAGCTTCTCCGACTTTTCGCAGGTGACCGCTTCTACAACACCCTTAATGCCTTCAAGAGCGTGGGCGATATGCCTATTGAGGCAAAGCTCTTTACAAAATCCATTGAAAATGCCCAGAAGAATGTTGAGGGTAATAACTTCGCAATCCGCCGTAACGTTCTCAAGTATGATGATGTTATGAACAAGCAGAGAGAGGTTATTTACGGTCAGCGTAATCAGGTGCTTGACGGTGATGATATCAGCAGTCTTATCCGGAAGATGATTGTTGATACAATTTCCGAGGCGGTTGATTTCTACTGTCCCGCATCCGCAGACAAGAGTGAATGGAATATGGCAGGTCTTGTAACCCGCTACAACTGGTTGGCAAGCGAGGATGAAATTACAGGTGCAGGAAGCACTGATGCTATTACAGAGCTTCTTTTAAATAAGGCTCAGGAGCTTTATGATTCAAGAGTTGAGGAATACGGAATTGATACCATCAAGGAGCTTGAGCGTGTCGGACTTCTCCGAAACGTTGATATGCGTTGGATGGATCATATTGATGCTATGGATCAGCTCAAGCGCAGTATGAACCTTATGGGCTACGGACAGAAGGATCCTGTTCTCATTTTCCGTGATCAGGGACTTGATATGTTCGAGGAAATGACAAACGGCATCCGTGAGGGTACTGTGGACTTTGTTCTCCAGACAAGAATCCGCAAGGAGGATCCTATGGAGAGAAAGCAGACTGTAAAAATCACATCAACCTCAGGCTCCGATGACGGCACAGTAAAGAAGGAGCCCAAAAAGGCTGACAAAAAGCCCGGCAGAAATGATCCCTGTCCCTGCGGCAGCGGTAAAAAGTACAAAAAATGCTGCGGCATAAATGAATAATCTACTGAAATAAGAATTAAAATCCGCCCCTTAAGTATATAAACCTATCGGGCGGATTTTAAAAACAACGGATATTTATGAACGGGGGTACTATGAACAAGGAAAGAAAGAAAAAAATCCTTGACAATGTAAAGAAATTCAAAACAAAAAACTTTCTCCTGCTGACTTTGGCAGGTATTATAAACGCCTTCGGTGTAATTGTATTTTTAAATCCCGTAAAGCTTTATGACAGCGGTATCTCGGGCACCTCAATGCTTCTGGCTCAGGTAACTCCCGAGAATATGACCTTGTCGGTATTCCTTTTACTTTTAAACATTCCCCTTTTTCTGTATGGGCTGAAAAAGCAGGGTGTTCATTTCACCGTATATGCACTTTATACAGTCACTATTTATTCCGTAACCGCCTGGCTTATAACCGATGTGCTTCCTGTGGATGTAAACCTTGCATCACCTCTTGCAGGAACCGACCTTTTACTGTGTGCCCTTTTCGGCGGTATGATTTCGGGTGTAGGCAGTGGTCTCGCAATTCGTTTTGGCGGTGCTATGGATGGAATAGAGGTAATGGCAGTAGTTTTCGCAAAAAAGATGGGAATTACTGTAGGCACCTTTGTAATGGCATACAATGTTGTGTTGTATATTATCTGCGGCATTATTGTAGGAAGCTGGATTCTTCCCCTATACTCCATTGTGGCTTATGGTGCGGCGCTTAAAACAGTTGACTTTATCGTAGAGGGCTTTGACAGAGCAAAATGCGCAATGATTGTCACCACAATGCCCGATGATATCTGCCTTCTCCTTTCCGAGGTTCTTGAAACAGGCTCCACCAAAATACAGGTAGTGGGCGGATACTCAAATCAGCCGAAAACGATGGTATATATAATCGTAAACCGCTTTCAGGTTTCACGACTCAAGGCGCTTGTTCACGAAATTGATCCCAAGGCATATATTACAATAAGTGAGGTTGCCGATGTTTTTCAGGTGCAGAACCCTGAGGAATAGCGGAGCTTCTGCTTCTTTTAAAAATTATAAGGATGTGCAAATTATGGAAAAGCTCAAGTTTTTTGTTATCACCGATCCCCATTACTATGCAAAGAGTCTCAATGCCTACGGAGAGGGCTACGAGGCATTTATGGATTTTGAGCAGAAATGCTATGCAGAAACACCCTACATAAATGATGCAGTTGTTGATTACCTCAGAAAAAGTGATGAGGCAGATATTATTCTCATAGCAGGAGACTTGTCCTTTAACGGAGAAAAGGCAAGTCACGAGGAATATTCCGCACTTCTTCGCACTCTTACCGAAAAGGGAAAGCGCGTTTTCGTTGTAACCGCAGGACACGATATTGAGCAGAACCCCTTCTGCTACAACGGAGGGGAAAGAGAAAAGGCAGAGCCCATTTCCTTCGACAGGCTTCTTGATTACTACAAGGATTTCGGCTACAAGGATGCAATTGCCTTTAACGAAAAGCACCTTTCCTATGTGGCAGAATTAAGCGATGATGTGCGCCTTTTAGTTATATGCAACGATACTGCAGAGAGCAAAAATGTAACCTACGATGATGAATTTCTGGGTTGGATGAAGGAGCAGGCACAAAAGGCTCGTGAGGACGGCAAAATGATGATTGCTATGGAGCATTACCCGGTGCTTCCCGGTCAGCCCATTCTCACTCTCATTCCCGATGCCCGACAGAAGGAAAGCAAAAAGCTCATTGAAGCACTTGCAGACAACGGAGTTCACCTGATTTTCACGGGACATATGCACAATCAGAGCATCAATGTAACCGAAACAGAAAAGGGGAACAAGTTCTATGATGTGTGCACCGGCTCACTTATAGGCTGCCCTGCATTTATGCGACTTGTTACCATTGAAAACGAAAGCACCGTAAAAATTGAGAGCATCCCCGTGCCTGAATTTGAATGGGATAAAAAGGGTAAAACAGGCGAACAGTACCTTCAGGATCAGTTTGACCGTATGATTCTCACTATGCTTTACAGTATGAAGGATAACCCACAGAGATTCTGCGGTAAAATACACCTTAAGTATACTCCCCTTGTGGGCAAGCTTCTTCACGTTGTTGGCAAGGCGCTTACCACCTGGAGCGTGGGTAGGATTTCAAGACTTTTCCTTGTAAAGGCTCACAAGGATGTTAAGGATGAGAAATTTGTGGATGTTGCCGTAAGCATTGTTAGATATGCCTTCTACGGCGATCAGCCCTACACAGAGGACACTCCCGTAGGCGAAACACT
>JAZSCI010000036.1:0-2972 GCA_045602865.1 Acutalibacteraceae bacterium | reverse complement strand
ATATAAAAACACAACAAAAAAGATTATCAGGAAAGTAAAATTCTGTCGTTATTAAGCTCCTCACCTGCAGAAACCTTGAATTTTTCAAGAAGGTCTGATACGGTGAGCTTTTTCTTTTCTTCGCCTGAAACGTCAAAAATAATTTTGCCGTTATTCATCATAATAAGACGGTTACCGACTCTTATGGCATCTGCCATATTGTGTGTAATCATAATTGTGGTGAGGTTGTTTTTACTGACAATTTCCTCAGTAATATCAAGCACCTTTTTAGCCGTCTTGGGGTCAAGGGCAGCAGTGTGCTCGTCAAGAAGAAGCAGCTTCGGCTTTTTGAGTGTTGCCATAAGAAGCGTAAGAGCCTGACGCTGACCGCCTGAAAGAAGACCGACCTTTGCTGTAAGTCTTTCCTCAAGACCGAGGTCAAGGATTTTAAGAAGCTCCTTATACTCCTTTCTCTCCTTGGCTGTGATTCCCACGCGAAGCAGTCTTGTTTTTCCTCTTCTTGCGGCAAGGGCAAGATTTTCTTCAATCTGCATATCTGCCGCAGTACCCGTCATAGGGTCCTGAAAAACTCTGCCGAGATACTTTGCACGCTTGTATTCGGGGAGCTTTGTGACATCAATGCCGTCAATAACAATACTTCCGCAGTCCACGGGATAAACACCCGAAACCATATTGAGCATTGTTGATTTACCTGCACCGTTACCGCCGATAACGGTTACAAAATCACCTTCATTAAGATGAAGATTTATGCCGTTAAGAGCTTTCTTTTCATTGATAGTTCCGGGGTTAAAGGTTTTTTCTACATTTTTTATATCAAGCATTTGCCTTGCCCCCTTTGTTTTTTACCATGTGCTTTGCTTTGTACTGTCTTTTCCAGTAAGGAATTGCAAGGAAAATTGCAACAATAACAGCAGAAAGAAGCTTGAGAAGGTTTGCGTCAAGTCCGAGTGTGATAACGGTCTGCACAACGATGTAATAAATGATTGAGCCGAGAGAAACCGAAAGAAGTCTCAGAGCGAAGTTCTTGAAGATTTTTCCGAAAACGGCTTCACCGATAATCACGGCTGCAAGACCTATAACGATAGCACCCTGACCTTGCTTTACGTCTGCAAAGCCCTGATACTGTGAAAGGAATGCTCCCGAAAAAGCCACGAGTCCGTTTGAAAGCATAATTCCGAGCACCTTGTTGAAGCTTGTGTTTATGCCCTGTGCACGGCTCATATTGAGGTTTGCACCCGTTGCACGAAGCGCACAGCCCATTTCCGTGCCGAAGAACCAGTAAAGAACAGCAATAAGAATGACTGTAACCAGACCTACGGTAATAAGGGGATTATGGGAAGCAAAGTCTCTTACCCAGCGAAGGGAGACCAGAAGGTCTGTCTGATTGACATTTACGGACTGATTTGCCTTGCCTAAAAGCTTGAGATTTATCGAGTAAAGAGACAGCTGTGTAAGTATACCTGCAAGAATCGGGGGAATCCCCATAAGAGTATGCAGAAGACCCGTAATTGCACCGGTCAGAAGTCCTGCAATAAAGGCAACAAGCATTGCCAGCCATAAATTCCAGCCGTTAAGAATAAGCATAACCGCAACAACGCCTCCTGTTGCAAAAGAGCCGTCAACAGTAAGGTCAGCAACATCAAGTATGCGGAATGTGATATAAACGCCTATTGCCATAATACCCCAGATAAGGCCCTGAGAAACAGAGCCGGGCAAGGCGTTAAGTAGCTGTTGTAAAATTTCCATTTGTTTCTCCTTGTGTAAACAGTTGATATACAGGGAGAATTCACGATTCCCCCTGTAAGTGTTTATGTACGATTATTCAGCTTCAATAGCAACATATCCTTCGAGAGGAGTAATGCCGAGAGCATCACAATTCTGCTTGTTGTACTTGGGTGTCTGAGTTTCTGCATAGCCGATTGCCATTGTTGAAACATCAGCCTCGCCCTTGAGAATCTGTGCTGCCATCTTACCGGTTGTGTAACCGAGGTCATAATAGCTGATTGAAAGTGTTGCGATACCGCAGCCTGAGCAGATGCCTTCTTCACCGGCGATAACGGGAACCTTCTTGGGCTCACAGATGTTATCAATAATGCCTGTGTTTTCAGCAACTGTGTTATCTGTGGGAACATAGATTACATCGCTGTTGTCAGCGGCAGTTGTGCAAATCTGAGCAAGGTCGTTTGAGTCAGAGAAGGGATAAAGTGTTACTGTAAGACCTGCCTTTTCAAGCTCAGCCTTAACAACGTCTACCTGATACTGGCTGTTTGCTTCCTTTGAGCAGTAGAGAAGACCTGCTGTCTTTGCATCGGGACACCATTCTGTAATCATTGCAGCTTGCTTGTCGAGGGGAGCCAGGTCAGATGTACCTGAAATGTTACCGCCTACCGTGCCGTTGAAGTCCTGGATGTTAAGAGCAACGCCGTATTCCGTAACAGATGTGCCGAGGATCGGGATGTCTGCTGTTGCAGCAGCTGCAGACTGAAGAGCAGGTGTTGCGTTTGCCATAATAAGGTCAACCTTGTTTGATACAAACTGATTTGCGATTGTTGAACAGGTCTGAGGGTCGTTCTGACCGTTCTGAACGTCAAATTCAACATTCTCTTCACCGAGCTCGTCGATAACAGCCTGCTTGAAGCCTTCTGTGGCAGCGTCAAGAGCAACGTGCTCTACAAGCTGAACGACACCGATTTTGTATTTGTCGGTTGTTGCTGTGGTTGTCTCTTCGTTACTTTCGCCGCATGCAGCGAATGCACCGCAGACAAACACGAGTGAGAGAAGGACTGCGATTAATCTTTTTGTTGTTTTCATGATAGAATCATCTCCGTTTTTTTGCTTTAATAATTTAAAGATGCATCGCTTTAAAGCTTTTATGCACTAAAGTGATGATTGCATTATAATCCTGTCTTTTTCGTTTGTCAACAGTTTTTTTGTAAAAAACTTAAATTTTTTTCATTTTTTTTGAGACAGCA
>JAZSCI010000035.1:0-18224 GCA_045602865.1 Acutalibacteraceae bacterium | reverse complement strand
AAAAACTCTGCTCTTCACGATGGTGCGGTAATTGTTCGTGATGGTAAGATTTACTCAGCAGGTTGTATATTGCCGCTTACCAAATCCGCTAACCTTGACAGTGAGTTGGGTACACGACACAGAGCCGCAATTGGTATGAGCGAGGATTCCGATGCAGTTGTAGTTGTTGTTTCTGAGGAAACGGGTGATATTTCCGTTGCAGTTAACGGCAGACTTCAGCGTAAGGTTGAGAAGGGCAGGCTTCGTGAGATTCTTCTTGATGAATTGATTGAAGCAGATGACTCTTCCGGTAATAATAAATTCTTCGGAAGAAAAAGAAAAGACGGAAGAAAGGGAGGTAATGTCAATGAAAAAGATTCCTGATATCAGTCTTAAATCGCTTTTTTACAATGACAAAGTTCTCCTTGTGTTCTCTCTCGTTCTTGCCGTTATTGCCTGGGTATATGTTGCTACTGAGAAAACCCCTGAAATAACAACTAAAATTTCAGGTGTCAAGGTAACAATTGATGATACAGTACCGTCTCAGTTCAATCTCAGCGTTTTTGGTGAATCTGAGTTTACGGTTGATGTTGATGTTAAAGGAAAGAAATATATTGTATCATCTCTTACGGCTGATGATATCGTAGTCAAGGCGCAGACTAACAATGTTGATTCTGCAGGTCGCAGAACATTGAGCCTTAAGGCTGAGCTTACGGGAGATGAGGATTATACGGTAAGTAATCTTTCCGTAAAAACCATTGATGTGTACTTTGATACAGAGAAAACAATCCAGATGGTTATTGAGCCTGATATTGTAGCCGAGGGCTTCCCTCTTGTTGCAGAGGGCTTTACTTGCGGAGATATTAATCTTTCTCAAAAATCTCTTTCGATTACGGGGCCATCTACCGAAATTAACAGAATTGCAAAGGTTGTTGCAGAGCTTAAATTGAAAAAATCCCTGTCATCAAACAAATCGGCTAATGCGAAAATTGTCCCTGTCGATGATAAGGGTGACAGTAATTTCAAATACCTTACAATGGAATATGATAAGGTTGTCCTTACTATTCCCGTTCTTCGTGTGAAGGAACTGAAAACAAAGGTTGATTTCAAGAATGCACCAAAGAACTACCTGCTTACGCCTTTGGAATATAGTGTTGATCCCGGAACTGCAATCTTCAATGTTTCGGTAGATGATTATGCAGAAACCGAAGATTATTCCGTTGGAGCCGTTGATTTCAAAAATCTTTCTCCTTCTAACAGAGTTTTCATTGTTGAATCAAACTGTGTGACAGATGAAGGGGAGGTTGTTAAGGAGTTTACCGTAACAGTAGATATGACAGATTATGTTCAGGATTATATAGCTGTTCCGGAGTCGAGTATAAATATTAATAATCCTGATAAGAAGGCTTATGTTGTTTCTGAACTTAATAAGCCCGTTGTAATTGTTGGTAAGGAAAAAGATATTGAGGCAATTACGGCAGAGGATATAAAAGTAGAGGTTGACCTTTCCGAGCTGGAAATGAACGAAGGTCAATCAAGGACAATTCCGGTTGTTGTCACACTGAACAGCGATTCCTGTTGGGTGTGCGGCACCTATACCGTTGATGTAAGACTGTAATCTTTCTAAGTCAGTAAGGAGGGCGGTTTGTAGAAATGAAAAGGTTAATTTCTGTTATTCTTGTGATATCTGTGCTTTGTCTTTGCTCGGGCTGCTCTCTTAATTTCTTTTCTGTAGAGAGTCTTATGAGCCCACCTGCACAAAGCGGTAAAAATGGTGATGTTCAGGCAGCATTTGAAAAGCTCTCTGCAAATAAAAACATACAACTCAAAACCCCTGTAAGCGGTGATTACCAGACCGCCTTCGTGCTTTTTGATGTGAATGGCGATTCAGTTGAGGAAGCCTTTGTTTTTTATAGTGATTCCTCGGTTGATGCTTCTGTCAGACTTGCATTTCTTGAATGCATAAATGATACCTGGGTAATATCAATGGACATAAAGGGCGGAGGAAGCTCCGTATATGATATTTCCTTCAGGGATATGGACAATGATGGTCTTCATGAAATTTTTGTGGGATGGTCTCTTTACAACAACCCCATAACAAAAGTTGTCAGCATATACGAGCTTGCTCAGGGTGAAAACGGAGTATACACTCTTAATACGCTCGGAAATGAGTATTATAATGCAAAGACCTTTATTGATTTTAACAATGACGGTAATGATGACCTTGTGCTTGTTCATCTTGATGATTCCCGTGAAATACAGGATTCCTATTTCAGGTGTTTCTCTCTTTCCGGTAGCGGTGCGCTTGTGAAATATGGTGAGGTTAAGCTGGCAAGTGTTATTTCCTCCGTCTCGAAAATACAGACAGATACGGTTACGGTTAATAATGAAAAAACAAATCGTATTTTTATAGACTGTCTTAAGTCCGATAGCACAATGTTTACGGAGCTTGTTTGTTGGAATACGGAAAAGCTCAAGCCCTTCAGAGCCGTGAAAAAGCCTACCGATGGTACATTACGCTCATCCCGTGTTTTCTGTCAGGATATAGATGGTGACGGCATCCTTGAAATTCCTGTTAATTCTAAAATGTACGGGGATGAAAGCACTCTCACAATCAAGCTTTCCGGAGAGACTTTTTCGTTTACTATGCTTAAGTGGATGAATTCTTATGGTGATAAAAGCGAAGGAAACATTTCTACACTCTTTAACCCTATTGATTTGTATTTGTACAGAATTACCCGTGTCAGCGAGGTTACTGTCAGATATGATGTGTACAGAAAAGCCTTGTGCTTCTGCAAATGGGATGAGGATGATGAGGTTATTAAGGATGAACTGTTTTCCATAACCTTCAGATCGGACAAGGACAACACTGTCATAATAGATGAAATTGATTCGGAGCTTTACCGATTTGATGGCGGTTGCTTCTATTATCACATTACCAACTATGGCAAGGATTTCGGAATTACGGATGAAAGTATAATTTCATCTTTTATAAATATTAAATGAAAGCGTGAATGATATGAAAAAAGTTCTTATTGCTGAGGATGAAGCTGCTATCCGTGAGATAATCGCTATCACTCTTAAGAGAGCGGGCTACGAGGTTACGGAAGCCTGTGACGGAGCAGAGGCATTATCTATTTACGGAGAAAAGGAGGGCGACTTCGATGTTGTTCTTCTTGATATAATGATGCCCAATATTGATGGGCTTGAGGTGTGCAAAAGACTTCGTGGTGTAAGCAGTACTGTAGGAATTATTATGCTTACTGCAAAAACTCAGGAAATGGATAAGGTTTCCGGTCTTCTTATGGGTGCTGATGACTACATAACAAAGCCGTTTTCGCCTTCGGAGCTTATGGCTCGTGTTGACAGTGTTTACAGGCGCGTTGCTATGAATACACACAGTAGTATACAGCAACAGAGAGCAGATAAAATTACGCTTGAACCTTTTGAGCTTAACCTCAGAAACAGAACTCTGTATAAAAATACACAGCTTATTGAGCTTACGCAGGTTGAGTTTCAGATTGTTGAGTATTTCTTCACAAATGCAGGAAAGGTTTTAAGTAGAACAGATATTCTTAAGCAGGTGTGGGGCGAGTCTTATTTCGGAGATGAAAAGGTTGTGGATGTTAATATCCGCCGCCTCAGAATGAAAATTGAGGATCAGCCTTCTATTCCCAAGTATCTTATTACAGTATGGGGCAGAGGCTACAAATGGGGCTGATTTAAGCGTTAATCAGATGTAAGAGAGGTGAGTGCGGTGAAAATCAACGGAATTACAAAAAGATGGGCTACGAATACATTGCTGATTACCGCACTTATTCTGCTTGTTCTGGCGGTTGTATGCACCGGCTTCGTGGTTTCCTACTACCGTAATTATGTAACTAATTATCTTTCGGGATATGCAAACGAAAGTGTAACAACCTTCTTTTCTCCTTATGTAAACGGAAGTAACGAGATTTTTGAGCAAAAATCCAAGGAATTTGTTGATAGCTTTACCGATAAAAGCCGCATGGAGGTTCAGGTGGTAAATCGTTTGGGTGAGGTAATTATTTCCTCATCAGGCTTTGAGATTCACGAAGAAGCTTCCGATATGAGGGATGTGTGGGATGCCCTTAAATCCTCTACCGGAATCAGTAAATGGACGGGCTTCAATAAAAATGGTGAGCATATAATGTGTATTGCTATGACCTTGCCATCTGAAAACGGAGAATTTACAGGCGCGGTCAGGTATATTACATCCCTGAGAGGTATTGATCGACAGATAGCAGGCTTTGTCGTTATAATTGTCCTTGTGTATCTTCTGGCGCTTTTCTTTGTAGCCCTTTCGGGTGTTTTCTTTATTCGTACAATTGTTTCTCCCGTACGGGAAATCAATGAGGCGGCAAAAAGGTTTGCGCAGGGCGAATATGATGTAGTCATAGAAATTGACGGGAAAAGAAATAATGATGAAATTACCGAGCTTGCCGATTCTGTAAACAGTATGATTACCGAGGTAGCTGCCACGGATAAGCTGAAAAACGACTTTATTTCAACTGTTTCACATGAGCTTCGTACACCCTTGACGGCTATAAAGGGTTGGGGTGAAATGCTTAAGGAGCTTGACGGAGAGGACAGAGAGCTTTCCCGCCGTGGTACAGAGGTTATCATCAATGAATCCGAGCATTTATCCCGATTGGTTGAGGAGCTTCTTGATTTCTCCAGGATGCAGAATGGTAATATGTCTCTTCGCCCTGAGAAAATTGATGTTCTTGCCGAGCTTGATGAAGCAATATTTGTTTTCAAAGAGCGCTCCAAGAGGGATGGTATAGAGCTGACATATAATGTGCCGGATATCCCCGTGCCTATGACTGCGGATCCCAATAGAATAAAGCAGGTGTTTGTAAATATTCTTGATAACGCCTTTAAGTACAGTAAACGCGGCGGAATTGTTCATGTTGAGGCGTATGTTTCCGACAGTCAGCTTACGATTAATGTTATTGATATGGGATGCGGAATAGCTCCCGAGGATTTACCAAACATAAAAAAGAAATTTTATAAAGCTAATTTACAGGTTAGAGGCTCAGGAATAGGTCTTGCGGTTGTGGATGAAATTATAAAGCTGCATAACGGAATTTTTGAGATTAACAGTGAGCTTGACAGAGGTACTACTGTCACTATAGTTCTTCCGGTTGAGCTTACGAATGTTGAAACACAGACTATAATTAATGATGAAATGAGTGTGAATGATGAGCAAGAAAAAGGATAATAAATGCTGTAATAAGATTTCTGTCGGCGGACAAGCTCTTATTGAAGGTATAATGATGCAAGGACCAAAGGGTGCTGCTATGTCGGTAAGGCTGCCTGATGGCTCTATTGATACAGAAATGCTTGAGGTTAAGCACATAAGAGATAAATTCAAGCCTGCAGGACTCCCTTTTATAAGAGGTATTTTCAATATGGCAGAATCCCTGATTTTCGGATTCAGATGTATGGAGAAATCTGCTGAAAAAGCAGGTATAGATGATGACACCGATCCTGAAAAAATGTCAAAGCTCGACAAATGGCTTTCCGACCATTTCGGTCACAAAATGATGATGGTGATTACAGGTATTTCTCTTGTTCTCGGTGCTTTGCTTTCCTTTGGACTTTTCTTCTATCTGCCTACATTCCTTGTAGATACATTTGATAAGTATGTGTGCAATAATGCACTTGCGGATTTTCATCCCATTTTTGAGGGTGTAATGAGAATGGCTATATTTGTACTTTATATTCTTCTCGTTTCCAAAATGCCTGATATAAAACGTGTTTTTATGTATCACGGTGCAGAGCATAAATCTATTTTCTGTTACGAAAGCGGACTTGAGCTTACAGTTGAAAATGTAAAAAAACAGAGCCGTTTTCACCCCCGTTGCGGTACAAGCTTTATTTTTGTGGTACTGATTATAAGTATACTTATTTCTTCAATTCTTGTTGTTGCTTTTCCGGGAATTGATGAGGTGCGTTGGGTATGGATGATAATTAAATTGCTTGTTGTTCCTGTTACCGTAGGTATCGGTTATGAGTTTATCCGCTATGCAGGAAAGCACGACAATGCCCTTGTGAGAGCATTGTCTGCGCCCGGTCTCTGGATGCAGAGAATTACTACTCAGGAGCCCGATGATGATATTATCGAGGTTGGTATCGAGTCGATTAAAGCGGTTATAGGTGATGAAGCTTGAAAAAACTGTATACAGTCTATCGTGATGCCATAAAGCTTCTTACCTCGGCAGGAGTTGACAGTCCTGTTTTCGATGCAAGACAGCTTGTTGAATATTGTCTCGGTTATAACGAAACCCGATTACTTCTTAATTCCGGTGATATGCTTGAGGATGCACAGCTTCTTTATTTTGATGAATGTGTTCACAGAAGATGTAACCGTGAACCTTTGCAGTATATTCTGGGAATGTGGGATTTTTACGATTCTACATTCAAAGTTGGTGAGGGTGTACTGATTCCCCGACCTGAAACAGAGCTTCTTGTAGATTGCGCTATAGACAAGATATCAAAAAATCAATACAATGTCGTGTATGATTTGTGTTGCGGCAGTGGTTGTATAGGTATCAGCGTTGCAAAGCGTTTTCCTGATATTCAGGTATATTGTGTTGACCTGTCGGATAAGGCGATTGAGTATACCACAAGGAATAAAGAGCTTCTTTGTACGGAGAATGTTAAAATTGTAAAGGCTGACATACTTGAAAGCGTTTCCTTTCTTGGTATGCCTGCTCCTGATGTTATAATATCAAATCCTCCCTATATTCGTTCCGCGGATGTTCCCGACCTTCAAAAAGAGGTTTCCTTTGAGCCTTCTATGGCTCTGGATGGTGGTGAGGACGGACTCATTTTTTACAGAAGCCTTGCTGATAACTGGTTTCCTCATATACGAAGAGGCGGCTGTATTATGATGGAATGCGGCGATGAGCAGGCAAGGGATGTTCTTAGTCTTTTTGTAGATAAGGCGCAAAAGGGCAGAATAATTAAAGATGGGGCAGGTATTGAAAGAATAGTGTCTGTTTCAAGGTAATGTCAATGTTTTGTGCGAGATATATTGTTGACCTTTTTCATTACATATAGTAAAATACTAAGATAAAGTAGGTTTAATTATGATTAGTTATTTTTCGGATTTCGCAAGAGGCGAAATAGGCTTTATTGACCTGGTTCTTCTTATAGGCTCTGTGTGCTTTGTTGTTTTCTGCGCTTCTCCTTTGCACGAGTTTGCACACGCTTGGGTAGCGGTTAAATTAGGTGATGACACTCCCAGACTCAGAGGTCGCCTTACTATTAATCCTATGGCTCATATAGATTGGAAGGGCGCGTTGTTTATATTCCTTTTCGGCTTCGGCTATGCAAAGCCTGTTGAGGTCAGAATGAGGCATTTTAAAAATCCTAAGAGAGATATGGCGCTTGTAGCACTTGCAGGACCTGTAAGTAATTTGCTTCAATCCTTTGTGTTTATGTTCCTGTTTTCGGGCTTGACAGCATTTTCCTATAAGCTTGGCAATACTATGATGGCATATTTGGGCGTATTTTTCTTCTATGCTGCAGCTATCAATATTAATCTTGCCGTGTTCAATCTTTTGCCTGTTCCGCCCCTTGACGGTTCAAGACTTGCAACGGCTTTATTACCTGCCAGGTATTATTACAAAATAATGGAGTACGAGAGATATATTATGATAGGCTTATTTGTGCTTCTTTTCACGGGAGTTCTCACAAAGCCTTTAAGTATTTTGTCTGATATTGTTCTTTCCTTATTACAACATATAACAAGTTTACCCTTTGAATCGATGGTGTGAAATGGATAAAATTTCTTATAAAATTGACGTGTTTGAAGGTCCTATGGATCTTTTGCTTATGCTAATATCCAAGCATAAGCTTGATATTTATGATATTCCTATTCTTGAGCTTGTGGAGCAGTATATTGAATATGTCCGCAGGATGCAGGAAGAGAATATGGAGGTTGCAAGTGAGTTCCTGGAAATGGCAGCCCGACTTGTTTTTATTAAAAGTGTTACTCTGTTGCCTGTTTACAACGAGGCAGAGGAGCTGAAAAACGAGCTTCGCGATGAGCTTCTTGAGTACAGGGATTGCAAAATCCTTGCAGGAAAGCTCTCTCAGATGACAGACGGCTTTAATTACACGACAAGAGATGTTACGGAGGACATTGAGCCTGACAATACTTATAAAAGGCTTCACGGTACATCGGAGCTTCTCAATGCTTATTCTCTTGCAGCGGGAAAGAAGCTCAGGCGCTTGCCGCCGCCCATTGATACATTCAAAACCATTGTTACCAAGAAAATTGTGTCTGTGGGCTCGAAAATTGAATCAATTGTTACATCCTTGAAGAGAAGAAAAAAATGTAAGCTTATGGATATTTATAAGCAATCCAGATCCCGTTCCGATCTGGTTGCCGCCTTCCTTGCAGTTCTTGAACTTGCAAAGAATAAGAAGGTTTTTGTTTCCGGTGACGGGGATGATATCCAGATTGAGCTTCTGGAAGGAATGGAAGAAAGCTGATGGATAAGAAACTTATTGCTACGGCACAAGCAGTGTTGTTTGCGGCTGCAGAGCCTCTTGAATATACGAAGCTTGCAACGGTAATGGAGCTTGATGATGATACAATGCTCAGTGTGCTTGATCAGTTACAGAAAAATCTTGACAGCGAAGACAGCGGTATCTGCCTTGTTAAAATGGAGACAAAATATCAGCTTTGCAGTAAAAAAGAGTATGTTGAGCCTATCAGAGCTGTTCTTGAGCTTAAGAGAAACGCTCCTCTTTCTCAGGCGGCATTTGAGGTGCTTGCAATAATCGCATATAATCAGCCTATTACAAAGCCTTACATAGAGCAGATCAGAGGTGTTGACTGTTCGGGTGTTGTTAACACTCTTTGTCAGAAGGAGCTTGTAGAGGAGAAGGGCAGGCTTGATGTTCCCGGAAGACCTGTATTGTATGGAACAACTGCTAATTTCCTGAGATGCTTTTCAATGACATCCCTTGATGATTTACCCGAGCTTCCTTCAGCTGACAGAGAAATTCTTATGTCGGATGTTGATAATGGTCAGATGTCTCTTTTTGACACTGCTCCGGCTGAGGAAACGGTTCAAAATACGACTGCAGAGTCGGAAAAAGAATAAAAATAAAGGGGCGATATAATGCCTGTTTTGTACACATTACTCGGTATTATTCTGTTCTTTGTCCTTGTCTTTTCAGTTAAACTCACATTGATTGTTGATTACGGTGAAAAAACTCTCGTGAAAATTAAATGGCTTTTTGTAAAGCTTACAGTTTTTGATTCCTCAAAGCCGAAAAAAGAGAAGAAAAAGAAGGATAAAGGTGCTGAAAAACAAAATACAGACACAGATGCCGAAGCTTCAGAAAAAAAGAAGAAAAAAACAAAGAAAAAGCAAACAGATGCAGTATCAGACAAGGGCTCTGAAGCAGAGTCTGTAACTACCGGAAGTAGTCAGGAGCAGCCTGAAGCGGTTGAGGAAAAACAAACAGAAAAGCTTCCGCAGAGTGACTCCGAGAAAAAAGAGAAAAAGCCAAAATCCGGCGGTAATGGTCTTATCAAGCAGATTTATCTTGACCACGGCTATGACGGTCTCGAGAAAATGCTGCGTGCTTTGGGTAATTCTCTTGGTGGCTTTTTCGGAAAGCTATATAAAACCTTTACAATTGATGAGCTTTATATTACAATGATTACAACAGGCTCAGATGCGGCTGATACAGCACTTAAATACGGAAAGCTTTGCAGTTGGTTGTATCCGGTTCTCGGAAAGCTTGTTTCTACGTGCAAGGTTAAAAAATATGACTTTGATATCAGCCCCGATTTTCTGGGTGTAAAATCAAAGGCAGAGGCTTATGTATGCTTACATATTGTGCCTATCCGCCTTACAAATGCAGCAGTTGTTCTCGGTGTTCAGCTTCTGTTTAAGATTCTGTTTAAAATTCTTTTCTCTAAGAAGAAAAGTGATAAAAGTAAAAAAGAAGCAGCTGCGCTGATGGTGGCTTCCGCCGAACAGACAGATGCTCAATCAAACACAAATATAAATAAGGAAGGTGCTTCGAAATGAAGGAAAAATCAGCAAACGGAATTCTCACAACAACAATTGAAAGAGTAAGAGATTTAGTGGATGTGAGCACTATTATCGGTGAGCCTATTAATCTTCCCGATGGACTTACAATTATCCCCGTATCCAAGGTTACATACGGCTTTGCATCAGGCGGCTCCGATTTCCCCTCAAAGAATAATGTGGAGCTTTTTGGCGGTGCAGGCGGTGCAGGTATTACTATTAACCCTGTAGCCTTCCTTGTTGTAAAGGATGGCGAGGTTACAATCAAGCATATTGTAACTAACGATAATGCTATTGAGAGAGCTGTAAGCCTTGTTCCTGAAATGTTTGACAAGGTTACAAACCTCGCAAAAAAGAAAAAAACAGATGATGTCGTAACAGAGGATGTTATTGAATAATTAATGCTTAACCACCTGCATATTATTTATTTGAAAGCAGGTGGTTAGTTTTGTTGAAAAGAACGGTAAGCGGTATTGTGATAATGTGTATACTTGTCTCGTTATTTGTGATGGATACCGCTGCAGCAGGTGTGTCGGTTTCAGCTCAATCTGTTGTTGTAATGAATGCAGTGACACGCGAAATTGTGTACGAAAAGAATGCACATACCAGGCGCGGTATTGCAAGTACAACAAAAATTATGACATCCCTTCTCGCTTTAGAAAGCGGTAAGCTTAATAAGACAGTTGTTGTAAACGGCGAGGATTCTGCCGTTGAAGGCACATCAATAGGTCTGAAAGCAGGAGATAAGGTTTCTCTGGGGGTTCTTGTGGCAGGAATGCTTCTTGAAAGCGGAAATGATGCCGCTAATACAACTGCAAGAGCTCTCTCGGGAGGGAATAAGGCTTTTGCCCGTATTATGAACAAGAGGGCAAGGGAGCTGGGAATGGTTGATACCTGCTTTAAAAATCCTTCAGGACTGACTGAGGAGGGGCATTATTCAACTGCTTATGATATGGCTTTGTTGACCGCTTGTGCTATCAGAAATAAAGAGTTCAGGGATATATGCTCAAGGGGCTCAATGACAGTTTCTTACGGCACACCCGAATACTCAAGAACATTTTATAACCATAACAGATTGTTGAAATCCTGTGAGGGTGTTTTTGGTGTGAAAACGGGATTTACCAAAGCCGCGGGCAGATGTCTTGTGAGCGCCGCAGAAAGAGATGGCGTGACACTTATTGTGGTAACCCTTTCAGCTCCTGATGATTGGAATGACCATAAGAAGCTTTATGATTATTGTTTTTCGAAAATAAAAAAACAAGAGATTGAACCAAACGAAATTGATATTAATGTAGTTGGCTCTGACAATAAGTTTATCAAGGCGAACCCTGAAGAAAAATTATGCTTTCCGTATTTTACCGATAATAAATACGAGTTATATGTTTATTGTCCTGCTTTTATTTATGCTCCTGTAAAAAAGGGGGATTTGGTAGGGTATGTACGGGTGGTAAATAAGGAAGGTTATGTATTGTGTGAATGTCCCCTTGTAGCTGGTGAGAATGCACAGATCAGTATTTTTGAGCAAGAGACAGAGAAAACTATAAAAGACAAATTATTGGAATTATTATCATTTTTCAGAAGATAGGAAAAATTGAAGATAGGAAAAAATTATGGCTATAGAAAGATTACAGAAATATTTATCGGAATGCTCCGTTGCTTCCCGCAGAAAATCCGAGGAGCTTATTAAGGCGGGAAAAGTTAAGGTGAATGGCAGAGTTGCCTCAATAGGTGACAAGGTTGACACAAAGAAGGATACCGTTACCGTTAACGGTAAAAAAGTGGTTTCATCAAAGAAAAAATATTATATAATGCTCAATAAACCCCGTGGATATGTTACCACTATGAGCGATGAATTGGGCAGAAAATGTGTTGCGGAGCTTGTTGAGGATGTGGATGCGGTGGTTTACCCCGTAGGCAGACTTGACAGAGATTCCGAAGGGCTTCTTCTTATGACAAATGACGGAGCCTTTGCCAATGCAGTTATGCACCCCAGAAAGCATATTCCTAAAACATATCGTGTTACTGTACGCTCAAGCATCAATGATGAACAGATTTCAAGGCTTGAAACAGGTATTGATATAGAAAATGATGGCAGAAATACTTTGCCTGCCACAGTTCGCGTTCTTGAAAAAAGCGCGGGCAGAAGTGTTTTTGAAATCGTGATTTACGAGGGCAGAAACAGACAGATTCGTAAAATGTGCGAATCGGTAAGTCTTGAGGTTATCCGACTCAAGAGAAATGCAGTAGGATCAGTTAAATTGGGTATGCTTCAGCCCGGAAAATGGCGTGAACTTACTGAGGATGAGGTTCACAAGCTCCAGGCACAGTAATAAATATCCGTTAATATATTAAATTGACAAGCAGGTGTAAATTTAGTATAATAATTGGAAATAAATTTTCATTTTTACAGAACGACCGGAATTCTTTTCGGCTATGTTTTATAAGGAGAAAAAATGATCAGAAGTATGACAGGCTTCGGCAGATCAACCGTAAGTGTTGAGGGCTATAACATAACTGCCGAAATTAAAAGTGTTAATCACAAATATGCAGATTACAATATAAAGCTTCCCCGAACATATTCTTTTCTTGAGGAGAAGATAAAAGCACTTCTTTCTACACAAATAAGCAGAGGTAAGGTAGAGTGCTCTGTTCAGGTTGAGGCTGCAGCAGATGACAGTGTTATTGTTGCAATAAATGAGCCTCTGGCAAAGGGTTATGCTCAGGCAATCAATGATTTAGCAGAGATGTTTGGTGTGCAGAATGATCTTACAGCCCTTTCTCTTGCAAGATTTTCGGATGTCCTTTCTGTTACAAAGGCACCTGTAGATGAAGAGTATCTCTGGAAAAGTGTTGCCTCTGCCGTTGAAGGCGCTCTTGATGAGTTTATTTCAATGCGCGAAACAGAGGGTGACAAGCTCAAAGCAGATGTTCTTTCCAGAGCAGATACTATCCTCGGGCACGTTTCCTATATCGAGGAAAGATCTCCCGAAACTGTAAAGCTTTATTCCCAGAAGCTTCTTGAACGAATGAAAAATGTTCTTAGCGATATTCAGGTTGATGAAGCGAGAATACTTACGGAAGCTGCAATTTATGCGGACAAGGTTGCCGTTGCCGAAGAAACAGTCAGACTCAGAAGTCATATTGATCAGCTTCACACAATGCTCAGCGAAAGCGTTGCAGTTGGCAGAAAGCTTGATTTCCTTGTTCAGGAAATAAACAGAGAAGCAAATACAATCGGCTCCAAGGCTCAGGATGTTGATATTGCAAGACATGTTATTGACATAAAAGCCGAGGTAGAGAAGATTCGTGAACAAATTCAGAATATTGAGTAGGATTAGTTATGAAGTTAATTAATATCGGATTTGGTAATTTGGTAAACGCTGACAGGATAGTGGCTATTATAAGTCCCGAATCTGCACCGGCAAAGAGAATGGTGCAGGAGTGCAGAGATCGTTCGCAGCTTATTGATGCTACCCACGGAAAGAAAACAAAGGGTATCATTGTTACGGATAATGATAATATTGTTTTGTCCTTCCTTACGGCTGATCAGCTTTTAGAAAGATTTAATAACCCTAAGAACGGAAGTGATTACAATGATGAAGAATGATGGTCTTCTTGTTGTTGTGTCCGCACCGTCAGGTTGCGGTAAGGATACAGTAATAGGCTTTATGAGAGAAAACGGTTATGAGTTTGAAAAAACTGTTTCCTGCACTACCCGTGACATACGCCCCGGTGAAACACATGGTGTGGATTATTGGTATATAACCCGTGAGGATTTTGAAAAACGTATAGAGGAAGGCTACTTTCTTGAATATAATCAGTATGGCACCAATTTGTACGGAACACCTGCTGATCAGGTCGAGGCGCTTCTCGAAAAGGGCGGTACAATCCTTTTGAAAATTGAGGTTAACGGTGCGGAAAGTGTCCGTAAGGCAGACTTAGGTGCCGTTACAATTTTCCTTGTTCCGCCTTCAATGGAGGAGCTTGAAAGAAGGCTTCGTGACAGAGGCACCGAAACAGAAGAGGACATACAGAGGCGTATCGCTCTGGCAAAGGAAGAGCTTAAAAGAGCGCCCGAGTTTGATTACATAGTTGTAAATGACAAGGTTGAAGACTGTGTGGATAGGATTTTTGAAATTATCCGTGTGGAAAAATCAAAATATTCACGAATGAAAACCTTTGTTGATAAATTAAATATTGAATAAAAGGAAGGATTATTAATATGCTTAATAAGGATTTAAGCCCTGTACTTAAGGGTAATGTAAGTCGCTATTCACTTGTAATCGCAACTGCAAAGCTTGCAAGAAAAATTTCTGAAAAGGAGCTTGAGGAGAAGATTTTATCTACTGAAAAAACTGTAAGCCAGGCTCTTAATCAGATTCTTGACGGCAAGTACAAGGTTGTTGAAGCAGCTGATATCGAAGACTGATTATGCTTGACGGAGCTTATTTAGCAGAAGTTGCCGTCGAAGGTCTTTCATATCATTTTGATGCACCATATACCTATATAATTCCTGAGAATCTTCAGGGTAAGGCAGTTGAAGGCTGTAGGGTAATGGTGCCTTTCGGAAACGGTAACAAAAAAAAGCAAGGACTTATATTGTCTGTGAAGCCCCCTTATGTTACGGAAAACCGGGTTAAAATGAAAGCTATTTCTTCTGTTGTTGATGAGGAACCCTTATTCAGTCAGGAGATGCTTTCCTTGGTTGTCCGACTTAAGGAAAACACCTTTTGTACGCTTTATGAAGCGGCAAAGGCTATGCTTCCTGCCGGTATAGGTCTTAATTACATTGTATCCTTTATGTCCAGAGAGCTTAGTGAACAACAGTATGCTAAGCTGAAGGATGAGGAAAAAATTGTTTATGATTACCTGAAAACATCCGATAAGTTTATCAAACGAGAAAAAATACTTTCTGACTTAGATATATCAGATGATTCCGATATCCTGGAAAAGCTTGTTAAAAAGGATGTTCTCGTTACAAATGTGGATGCCCGGCGTAAAACGGGCGACTTTACTGTAAAAAATGTCCGGCTTTGTATTCCTGAGCAGGATGCAGAAGGGGTTTTAGCCTCCCTTACGGCAAAGCAGAAATCGGTTGTAAGGCTTCTTGTCGAAATCGGAAGCGCCTCTGTAAAGGAGGTTTGTTATTTTTCGGGTGTAACCCCTGTTGTGGTAAAGGCGCTTGCAGATAAAGGTATTGTGGAGCTTTATGACAGTCAGGTATACAGAAAGCCTAAGTATGATACAAACAATACCGCCGCCGAATCTCCCTGCCTTACGGACAGTCAACAAAGAGCTTACGACGACCTTTGCGAAAGCTATGAGTCGGGAAAGGGTAGTGCGGCACTTCTTTATGGTGTTACCGGCTCAGGTAAAACGCAGGTGTTCTTAAAATTAATTGAGCGTGTTGTGGCAGATAATAAAGGTGTAATTGTAATGGTTCCCGAAATTGCCCTCACCCCACAGACATTAGGCATTTTCTATTCTCATTTTGGTGATAAGGTTGCTGTTTTTCACAGTGCTCTGTCATCAGGAGAGAGAATTGATGAGTGGAAGCGCGTGAAAAACGGTGAAGCTAAAATCGCTATAGGTACACGTTCAGCAGTTTTTGCTCCCTTTGATGAGCTTGGTCTTATTGTTATTGATGAGGAACAGGAGCATACCTATAAGTCAGAAATGTCACCAAGATACCACGCAAGGGATGTTGCTCGCTTCAGGTGTGCGTACAATAACGCTCTGCTGGTTCTTGCATCTGCAACACCCTCTATCGAAACCTATAAAAATGCTATTGAGGGAAGGTATAAATATATAAAGCTTTCCGAGAGATACGGTACGGCGGTTCTTCCCGAGGTAGTTACAGTTGATATTACAAACACTCAAGGACCTTTAAGTAATGAGCTTTACCAAGCTGTTGAAGAATGTCTTGAGGATAAAAAGCAGGCAATTCTTCTTATGAACAGAAGAGGCTTTAATACTTTTGCAACCTGTACCGCTTGTAAAAGCGTACTGACTTGCCCTCATTGTAGTATTTCTCTTACTTATCATAGTGCGAACAAGAGGCTTATGTGTCATTATTGCGGATATTCTCGGAGTTATACGGCAGAGTGTCCCGAGTGCGGCGAGAAGGGTATAAAGTACTCGGGCTTCGGTACTCAGCGTATAGAGGAAGAGCTTGAGAATATCTTCCCCGGAGCAAGAATACTTCGTATGGATGCAGATACTACAATGGCAAGATATTCCTATCAGGAAAAGCTTACCGCCTTTGCGAAAGGGGAGTATGATATACTTCTGGGCACTCAGATGGTAGCAAAGGGCTTGGATTTTCCCAATGTTACATTAGTCGGAATTATTTCAATTGATCATCAGCTTTATAATGATGATTTCAGAAGCAGCGAGAGAGCCTTTGATCTGCTTACACAGGTAATCGGAAGATCAGGTCGCGGAAGCTATAAAGGCAGAGCTTTTATACAGACTGTACTTCCCGATAATGATATTATTGAGCTTTCTGCCGCTCAGGATTATGAAGGCTTTTACAGGACCGAATCAGCAATAAGAAAGGCTATGCTTTATCCGCCTTATTGCGACATTTGCTCTCTTACTTTTATAAGCGAGCAGCACAATGTGTCTTTCCAGAGTGCTAAGCATTTCTTTGAAATGATAAAGAAGGCTATTTCGGATAAATACGGGGATGTAACAGTTAATGTTCTCGGACCTACTCAACCCCGTGTATCGAAAATAAGCAACAAATACAGAAATGTTCTTACAATCAAGTGCAAAAACAATAAGAGATTCCGTGAAATGATTTCGGAATTGATTAAGGACTATATGAAAAATTCAAAGGGAAATACCGCTACAATTACGGTAGATATAAATCCCTTGGTTTGAGAGGAAATATATGGCTATAAGAAATATTCGTGTGGATGATGATCCTATTTTAAGAAAAAAATCAAGAGAAGTTACTTCTTTTGATGACAGACTTTTTGATTTGCTTGATGATATGAAGGAAACAATGTATGCATCGGGCGGAGTAGGACTTGCAGGACCTCAGGTAGGTGTACTCAAAAGAGTTGTGGTTATGGATGTAAGTGAGGACAGAAATCAGTTTCTTGAGCTTATAAATCCCGAGATTACCTATGAAGAGGGTACACAAAAGGGTACAGAAGGATGCTTGTCTATTCCGGGCTATTGCGGTATAGTTACAAGACCGCAGATTGTTAAGGTCAAGGCACAGAACAGAGAAGGTAAATGGTGCCTTTATAAGGGTGAAGACCTTAAAGCCCGTTGCTTCTGCCACGAAATAGATCATCTTGACGGAATTCTTTATAAGGATAAGCTCGATGAGGGTGAGATTCTTCATTCAACCGAGATGGAGGATGCAGAATAATGAGAATACTTTATATGGGTACTCCCGACTTTGCCGTACCGCCTCTTGAAAAGCTGCTTGAGAGCAATCACGATATCTGCGGTGTTGTTACACAGCCCGATAAGCCGGTAGGCAGAAAAGCAATTCTCACACCGCCTCCGGTTAAGGTAACGGCTCTAAAAAATAATATACCTGTTTTTCAGCCCGATAGCCTGAAGAATGGTGCAGGCACAGAGCTTCTTCGTGAGCTTGAGCCGGAGCTTGTTGTGGTGGTTGCTTACGGAAAAATTCTTCCCAAGGATTTTCTTGATTACCCCAGGTACGGCTGCATTAACATTCACGGCTCAATTCTTCCGAAATACAGGGGATCCGCGCCTATCCAGTGGGCGGTCATAAACGGCGAAAAGAAGACCGGAGTCACCGCCATGCAGATGGACGCAGGAGTGGATACGGGCGATATGCTTTTTGTTGATGAGACAGAAATCGGAGAGAATGAGACTGCCAGCGATCTTTACGACAGACTGTCTGCAATGGGCGCACGCCTTGCCGTGAGAACCCTCGAAGCAGTTGAAAAGGGAGAGCTTGATCCAAAGAAACAGGATAATTCTCTTTCAACTCATGCACCGATGCTTGACAAATCTCTGTGCCCCCTCAATTTTACAATGGACGCACAGAACCTTCACAATAAAGTGCGAGGACTGGCTGTCTGGCCTGTTGCAACAGCACAGCTTGACGGACAGACAATGAAAATACATTCCACTCGCTGCAGAGGTGATCTGAGCCATGATGGTGCAGAG
>JAZSCI010000034.1:0-6434 GCA_045602865.1 Acutalibacteraceae bacterium | reverse complement strand
CTGCGAGGGTGTGCCTATGACATATTCCTATTATCACAAGGTTATAAAGGGCACTGCACCTAAAAATGCACCTACCTTCAACGGATAAAAATACTATCCCGAGTGTGCTTCGATTAAGCACACTCGGTGGATTTGTTTTATTACATCAAATACAAAACAGGTGATTGAATGAATAAAAATGTTCCCCAGTGGATATTGGACAGTACCACGGATATAACCCAGCAGAATAATGAGGTGGGTGCCGTTGTAGGTGCTTACATAGGCGCTTTCAGGAAAAGAGGCTTTTCGGAAAAGCAGATAGGGCTTCTTATGACAAATGCGTTTCTGCTTCCCCTGGATGAGGTAGAAAGGCGCATTGATGCAGTTCTTTCCTGCGATAGCGGAGATGACAATGTGAAGGAATTGTGTGTGTACACCGCTTCAAAGGGGTATCTTTTCAGTAATGAAGACACCGATCCCTGCGAAATTATAGAGCTTTTGAAAACGCGCTACGGAATTGTTGCCGCCTTTGAGTCTGTTCTCAATGTACCTGAGCTCTTGTGTTATTGGAAAAACGCTGAGGTAAGGGATACGGAAAAATATGCAGAAGAAAAAGCAAAAGCGGAGGCGCTTCTGAAAGAAATTTCGGATATTTTTCCCATTGCTTAAAGGTGTGCTTTAAACTGAAAAACTCATTACAAGCGTAGAGGTGTTTTCTATGACAAACAAGGAAAAGCTGCATAACGGAAAGGTATATTATCCCAGCGGTGATGATATTATGATTGAGCAGTTAGGGTATCTTGATAAATTGTATGATTTTAATGCAACAAGACCTTCAGAGCTTGATAAGCGACAGAAAATGCTGAAGGAAATGTTTGCGGAAATAGGCGAGGATTGCTACATAGAGCCGCCTTTTCATTCAAATTGGGGCGGACATCACGTTCATTTCGGGAAATCTGTTTATGCAAATTTCGGGTTGACTATGGTTGATGATACCCATATTTATGTGGGGGATTTCACAATGTTTGGTCCTAATGTTGTGGTTGCAACGGCGGGTCATCCCATTCTGCCCGAGCTTCGTGAAAAGGCTTATCAGTACAATATGCCCGTTCATATCGGCAGAAATTGCTGGATTGGCGCGGGGGCGATAATTCTTCCGGGTGTTACGATAGGCGATAATACGGTTATCGGCGCAGGAAGTGTGGTTACAAAGGATGTTCCCTCAAATGTGGTGGCGGTGGGAAATCCCTGTAAGGTCCTTCGTGAAATCAGTGAACACGACAGAGAATTTTATTACAGAGATAAAAAAATAGATTACAATGATTTATAAAAATAAAAACTCAACCTGAAGGGTTGAGTTTTTTGTTTATTCAATAGTTTCAATATCGTAAGGCGTAGTCTGGTAAACAAAGTAGTTCAGCCAGTTTGTGTAAAGGAGATTTGCGTGAGAGCGCCAGGTGTTGGGTGGTGCTTTTGTGATGTCGTTATCAGGGAAATAATTTTTGGGGATTTTTATATCAAGCCCTGCATCCTTGTCACGAAGGAACTCGTTTTTGAGAGTTTCCGTATCATATTCTGAGTGTCCCGTAACGAAAATCTGCTTACCGTTTTCGGAAGATACTATATACAAGCCTGCCTCGGGAGAGGAGGCAAGAATTTTAAGCTCGGGAACCTTTTCCACATCCTCGCGCTTTACGGTAGTATATCGTGAATGGGGAACACAGAATTCATCATCAAAGCCTCTCAGGAGAATTGATTTTTTGTAATCTGCCTTGTGTCTGTATATACCCGAAAGCTTTTCAGGAAGAGGATATTTCTTTATACCGTAATGGTAATAAAGACCTGCCTGAGCGCCCCAGCAAATGTGGAAGGTGCTTGTAACGTGAGTTTTTGACCACTCCATTATTTCGCAAAGCTCATTCCAGTAGGTTACATCCTCAAACTCCATTTTTTCAACGGGTGCTCCCGTAATAATGAGACCGTCAAATTTCCTGTGCTTTACATCATCAAAGGTCTTGTAGAATGCTAAAAGATATTCCTTTGGTGTGTGCTTGGGCACGTGGGATTTGGTATGAATAAGCTCAAGCTCAACCTGTAAGGGTGAGTTACCTAAAAGTCGGGAAAGCTGTGTTTCGGTTTCGGTTTTTTTAGGCATAAGATTGAGAACGAGAATTTTCAAAGGTCTAATATCCTGAGTTATGGCGCGGGTATCGGTCATAACGAATATGTTTTCCTTTTCAAGAATTTCTACTGCGGGTAATTCATTCTGCAACTTTATGGGCATATCTCATACCTCCTTTCAAAGTGTATGTGCTGATTTATTCACCGAGAGCCTGCTTGATGTCTGCAATAAGGTCATCGGCATTTTCAAGTCCGCAGGAAAGGCGGACAAGGTTGTTTGTGATTCCGCAAGCAATAAGCTCCTCATCATTCATCTGTCGGTGTGTTGCGCTTGCAGGGTGGAGGCAGCAGCTTCTTGCATCGGCAACATGAGTTTCAATAGCAATAAGCTTCAGCTTTTTCATAAATTCTTCTGCAGCCTTTCTGCCGCCCTTTACGCCGAAGGAAACAACTCCGCAGGAGCCCTTGGGCAGATATTTCTGTGCAAGTGAATAGTATTTGTCGCTTTCAAGTCCGGGGTATGTTACCCAGTCAACCTTGTCGGATGACTCGAGGAATTTTGCAACTGCAAGTCCGTTTTCGCAATGGCGTGCCATACGCACGTGAAGGCTTTCGAGTCCTAAGTTAAGGTAAAAAGCGTTCTGGGGAGACTGAATTGAACCGAAATCTCTCATAAGCTGAGCGGTAGCCTTTGTGATGAAAGCACCCTCCTTGCCGAATTTCTCTGCATAGGTGATTCCGTGGTAGCTATCATCGGGAGTGCAAAGACCGGGGAATTTGTCAGCGTGTGCCATCCAGTCGAATTTACCTGAATCTACAATACAACCGCCTACTGCTGCACCGTGACCGTCCATATATTTTGTGGTGGAGTGGGTTACAATGTCTGCACCCCATTCAAAGGGACGGCAACCAACAGGAGTTGCAAAGGTGTTGTCAATAATGAGGGGAACACCGTGAGAATGTGCGGCTTTTGCAAATTTTTCAATATCAAGAACTGTAAGAGCAGGATTTGCTATTGTTTCACCGAAAACTGCCTTTGTATTGGGGCGGAATGCGGCATTAAGCTCTTCCTCAGAGCAGTCGGGGGATACGAATGTGAATTCTATACCCATTCTCTTCATAGTTACGGCAAAGAGGTTGTATGTGCCACCGTAAATTGTAGAGGAAGAAACCACGTGGTCTCCGCAGGATGCTATATTGAAAACTGCATAGAAGGATGCCGCCTGACCTGATGAGGTAAGCATTGCGGCAGTACCGCCTTCAAGCTCGCAGATTTTTGCAGCTACGGAGTCATTTGTGGGATTCTGTAATCTTGTATAGAAATAGCCTGATGCCTCAAGGTCAAAAAGCTTTCCCATATCCTCGCTTGTAGCATATTTGAAGGTTGTGCTCTGTACAATGGGGATCTGTCTGGGCTCACCGTTTCCGGGAGTATAGCCACCCTGTACGCATTTTGTTTCAATTTTGTAGTTGCTCATTTATAAAACTTCCTTTCGGGTTATTTCTCTTTGAATCAGTTTGATAAAAGTATGCACCAGTAGAAGGTGTGTCCGTTTGGGGAATATGCACCGATTCCGAATTTTTTGAAATTACTGCTGCATATTGCCTTTCTTCCCTGAGTATCCTTAAGCAGAGAGTCAAAGGTCTGCTTGTGCCCAAAGGATGAAACGATAATAACCTTGTCGAACAGAGTGCCCTTTACACCATTTTCCTTGAGAAGCGTTTTGTAAAAGCTTCCGTCTGCTCTTGTAAGAGCGGAGCCTGTTTGTGTGGCATATTCCTCTGCGGCAATCCGGGCAACGTTACAAAGCTCCTCTGACATTTTTAAGTCTTCGGCATTTTTGTTTACGGATTTTCTGTGCTCGTTTACGAAGGAAAGAAATTCATAGGCATTTTCATCAAATTCATAGCCTTCCATAAAGCGCTTTGCCTGTAAGCCTGAAGACATACGGAGTATCTGTCGCGCTTCGTTTACATCTACGGTGCCATCGCCGTTAAGGTCGGCAGCATCAAGGTCCATGCCCTCAAGGGGTTGGTCGATAATATCTGTTGCTGCCTCCAGGGCAAGGATAACATCCTTGGCAGTTACATAGGAGTCGTTGTTTATGTCGCCGTAATATCTTTTGATTTCGATAGCACCGAAGGGGACAGCCCAGATCCATATAAGGGCAATTATCAAAATTGCGGATATTATGATTTTTGAATTTCTGCCCATAGGCTTCCTCCTTTTTGCTTTACAATAAAAAGTGCATATATCACTTCATTATACTGATGTTTAATTATACAATAGTCTGCTCGAAAATGCAATATCAAACATTGTTAATATGGTGTAAAGTTATGTAAGACCTGATGTTGTAAATAAATGAGGTATTTTCTTGACTTTTGTAGTGGAAATATAGTAAAATAAATCCATTAAAATTTTTAGGAGGCAGTTATGGAAGCTTTTTCACAATTTATCAATGAGTCCTTTTTTCAAAGTGACTTCATAATCAATTTTGACTGGGCAATTTACGAGTTTTTTGAGAAGCTCTGGAATCCGGTACTCAATGCAATTATGACATTCATCACATTCCTTGGTGATGACGGCATATTCTGGATTGGACTTTCTCTTTGCTTGCTTATCCCAAGAAAGACAAGAAAGCTCGGTGTGTATGTGCTTGGCGGTCTTGCTTTTGCAACAGTTATCAACAACCTTGGTCTCAAGGAGATTTTTGCACGTCCCAGACCATTCAATTTTGATTGGCCCGAGGCTATGAAGTATGTTTATCCCAATATGGTTGAGAAACCTCACAGTCTTTCCTTCCCCTCAGGACATACATCTACTTCTATCGGTGCTGCTCTTCCCTTCCTTATGAAGGCAAACAAGAAGGCAGGTATTCCCGTATTCATTATCGCTGTACTTATCGGTATTTCCAGAATTTACATTCACGTTCACTATCCCACAGATGTTATTGCAGGTGCAATAGTGGGTATTATTTCAGGTATTCTGGCTGTATTGTTTATTGATAAGCTTTTCTTCCCCAAGATTGTTCCCGCAGTCGAGAAGAAGCTTAACAAGAAAATATTCTGATTTTATACTTGTTATAAAGAGTCTTGCACTTGTGTTCTGATTCAATCAGGGGTGCAGGACTTTTTGTTTTTTGGAGGTAATTATGAAGCCCTTTATTTATATGCCTGTAAAGGTGTTTTTCGGCAAGGATTGTATGAAGACCGAAAGCGGAATTTTCGATAGAATGGGAAAAAGCTGTCTTATTGTTACAGGTGCTCACAGCGGGAGAAAAAGCGGTGCTCTGGATGATCTGGAAAATATTTTTCACGAGAAAAATATAAAGTATCACATTTTTGATGAAATTACACCTAATCCTCCGGCTTCTGATTGTATCAGAGGCGCAGCTTTTGCAAGAAGTATTGATGCGGATTTCATTGTAGGTGTAGGTGGCGGCTCTGCCCTTGATGCGGCAAAAGCGGTGGCTATATGTGCTGCTAATCCCGGCTATGATGTGGAAGGTCTGTACAAAAGGCAGATTCCTTCCAAAAAGCTTCCTCTCATTCTTGTGGGAACTACCTGCGGAACGGGTAGCGAGGTAACAGGTGTAAGTGTACTGACCGATGAAACAGGTCACAAGAGAAGCATATCGGGTGAGGATTGCTATGGTGATGTAGCTTTTTGTGATTCATCCTATATTTATTCGCTCAGCAGAGAGTCGGTTGTATCAACCTCTCTTGATGCGTTGGCACACCTTACCGAAAGCTGGTTTTCACCCTTTGCTGATGGGTATATCCGTGCAATCGGCAAGGAAGCAATATCTCTTATGGATGAAGCCTTGAGCTATTTGTATGATACCCGTGAGGAAGGGGCTTCCGTATCAGAAGCGGTTATAGATAAGCTTTACACTGCGTCAATTTATGCAGGTCTTATGCTTAATCGATGCGGAGCAGGATTTCCTCACACTATGGGTTATGCTCTTACGGAGAAATTCGGCGTTCCTCACGGTAAGGCCTGTACATTTTTCTACGGAGAATATTTAAAAAGAGCAGAAAAATACGGGGAATTCTTTGATGAGTTTCGTGAAAGCTTTTCGGATTTTGAGAAATTTCTCTCCTGTGTTGAAGCGCTTACAAATGTGAAAAAGCTTTCTGCAAGTGAAGAGGAAATAAAAAATTGGGTGTCCCGTTGGGAAGGAAACAAAAATTTTCTTAATACTCCCGGTGGATTTACCACAGAGGATGCAGAGAAAGTATTGAAACAATTGATGAATAATATATAAAACAAGCCGAGGCATTTTCCTTTGGGAAACTGCCTCGGCTTTGTTTTTTACTGTTTTTGTTTAAGA
>JAZSCI010000033.1:0-7603 GCA_045602865.1 Acutalibacteraceae bacterium | reverse complement strand
ATCCCATACTGAGGATTTGTCGGCAGAGCCGCTTTTAATGAGCTTTACAGCCTCTATGGCGGTCATCATAGAATGGTCCATATTGTTGTATCTGTGCATTCCGTTTCTGCCTATGCAGTAAAGGTTTTCGATTGTATCAAGATACTCTCTTACCTTCGGGAAATCCCTGTAGGTTCCGAAATATGCAGGGTAAGCCTTTTTTACTCTTATCAGGTGACTGTCGAGAATGTCTGATTTTTTTGCTATACCTGTTTTCTCAAGCTCCTCTGCGGCAAGCTCTGTGAAGTCTTTGTCGGTTTTCTGCCAGAGCTCATCACCCTCGGTGCAGAAATACTCAAGACTAATCCATACAGTGCTTTCGGGCTTTTCCACCATATAGGGAGACCAGTTGTTGAAAATCTGCATTCTACCAACCTTCACATCCCTTTCCTGAATGTAAATCCAGCAATCAGGAACAATGTTGCCTAAGGTTTTGTGAGTGGTTTTATTTTCTAAAAGAAGCTTGTTGAGAAGGAAGCCTACTGTAATAAAATCACGATATGGGAGGTTTACGGCAATTTCCTTTATGTCCTCAGGCACGGCTTCTCCCAGTCCTTCTGTCAGATCCTTAATGGGCATAGTTGAGATAAAGTAATCTGCCTTGTACTTAACCTCGCCCTCGGGAGACAGGGTAGTAATATGGCTGATTTTTCCATCGGAAAGCTCCAGCGCCTTTACTCTGTTATTTCTGAGGATTTTGCCGCCCATAGCTTCAATTTCTTCTGCCATTTTCTCCCAAAGCTGACCGGGGCCTTTTTTGGGATAGTAAAACTGTTCAATGAGAGAGGTTTCTACCTTCCCATTCTTTTTAAAAGGCTTTGTTATGACATTGAGAACCGCTTTTGTAAGCGATAAGCCCTTTACTCTCTGTGCGCCCCAATCCGCCGAAATATCTGAAGGGTTTATTCCCCAGAGCTTTTCTGTATAATCCTCGAAAAACATTTCATAGAGAGGCTTTCCGAATCGGTTAATATAGAAATTCTCAAGCGAATCCTCTTCCTTTTTCACTACACAGGATTTAACGTAGCCGAGTCCTGCCTTTATTGTGCGGGAAAGTCCCATATTAATGAAGGTTTCGGGTTTAAGGGAAATAGGATAGTCGAAGAATTTTCTCAGATAATATATTCGGGAAACACGGTTTCTTATAAGAAGCACATTATCCTCTTTTTCGGGATCGGCACCCTTTTCAGGAAGCTCCTTTTGTGTGCCGGTGATTATATCATCCATTGAGGGCTTTCCCTGAACAGGCATAAGTGTCTGCCATATTTCATTGACCTCATCGATTTTTGAAAAGAATCGGTGGCCGCCCATATCCATTCTGTTTCCCTTGTATTGCTCTGTGCGGGATATTCCGCCGATGCAATTCTCCTGCTCGAGAATTATGGGGATTATATCTGTAGTTTTCAGCAGCTGATATGCAGCAGTGAGTCCTGCAGGACCTGCTCCGATAATGATTGCCGTTTTCATATTGGGAAGTATCACTCCTTGGTGCGAGTTTGTTCAGAGCTTACAAAAGCTCTCTTAACCATAAGCCGTTGGTTTTCTGACCGCTTATAGATTTTCCTTTTATGCAGGATAGGTATATATCCTTGCATTGTTCAGGGCTTTCTGTGGTAAAATAAAGTGTACGGATAGGTATATTGTGTGGGACTTTGTCACCGATATACATAGGTACGCTATTGTGAAGAACTGAATAGTGTTTGTTGTGGCAAAGAAGGGGAAAGCTTATTCCCTTTCTGTCTGTAAGAGCTGAGCTGCCCTTGCAATCCTCGCAGCCCTTTTGTCCCTTCTGTGGGCAGCTTCTGAAAAGCATAAGGGGAAGGTAGCCGTACACGTAAACTCCGTAGGGTATTGGTGAACGGATGCTTTCTGCCGCAGAGCAGGTAAGCTCAAATGAAAGGCAGATATCCGTAACTCCCATTTGCTCGTATTCTTTTGCGCTTACAGAGTTTGTTATATTAAGACCGTGTGTGCCGTGAATTTTAAAATTTGCTTCCCTGAGAAGGTGTATTCCGCCTATGTTTCCGGTAAAGCCGTGGGTGATTCCTATTTCCTTAAGTGAAGAAAGCTTTTGCAGAATTTTATCTTCTTGTTCAGGGTAAATCAACTGAGGAAGCTCGGCACCTACCTTAAGGGGAAGCTCTGAGATTTTTTCTTTGTTTTTTAGTATTTCATCAATTGGCAGAATGAGAAAATCTGTACTGTCAAGGGCGGGGGAATATTGTGAGAAATACCGGAGTCTAACCCGTGTCTGCGGTTTTTCATTTGCCGAAACACCTTCGGGAAGGGAAAGCTCGGCATCTGTTGTTTTTGTGTTAACCCGTGTCAGCTTGTCCTCAAGCTCTTTTACACCTGTTCTGCGAAGTTGATTTATTGATGCGGCAGAAAGTGTCAGCAGGTCATTGTTGTTGAAAATGAAATCCGAAAGGTAAAAGGCGGTGTCGCCTAATTTGGATATGCTTCTCCTTGCGATTTCTTCGGAAAGCGGTGCCGTGCGAGGTGTCTCGGGAATATCACCCGGAACAGTTACGCAAGCAGTACCGCTTGTGAGAGTAAGGGTGGATGAGGAGCTTGTCAGAGTCAGCTCGGCTTTTAAAGCCCGTGGATGTATATCGTTTCTGTAAAGTGCTTCAAGCTCCTTGAAAACTCCTGCGGCGGCGGTTACATCCTCTTTTTTTCTGTAGCCGAACATAGAGGTGTTTCGGTTACCTGTGAAATATCCGTCTGTAAAGCCGCTTCTTGAAAATACGGAACGCAGAAGCTCCTTGTTGTAGCTTTTGTTTTCTAAAGCGTTTTTAAGACTGCTTACTGATGCGGCAACATACTCGGGGCGCTTCATACGGCCTTCAATCTTCAGAGAATGTACACCCGTATCGTAAAGTGCGTTTATGTTGTCAAGAAGTGACATATCTTTAAGGGAGAGGGCATATTCTCTGCCGTGAATGTTTTTCCAGTTTAAGCGGCAGCCCTGGGCACATAAGCCTCTGTTTCCGCTTCTTTCTCCAAGCATTGCCGAAAGGTAGCAGTTTCCTGAGGTGCTCATACAATGGGCTCCGTGTACAAAAACCTCAATTTCTGCATTTACGCTTTCTCTTATTCTTTTGATTTCCTTTGCAGAAAGCTCTCTTGCAAGGACTATTCTCGAAAAGCCCATTTTCTCAAGAAGTTTTGCTCCGCTTACATTGTGTACAGCCATCTGTGTAGAAGCGTGAACAGGAAAATCAGGGGCAATTTCGCGAAAGACTCTGTACGCGGCAAGGTCCTGGATTATAACTGCATCTGCGCCTGATTTCACAATTGCGGTTGCCGTTTCCTTTAATTGTGAAAGCTCTTTGTCGAAAATCAGGGTGTTCAGGGTTACGTACACCCTGACATTTCTCAGGTGACAATATTTTACGGCTTCCGTAAGTGCTTCATCGGTGAAATTTTCGGCATTTCTTCGGGCATTGAAATTACTTGCCCCTAAATATACCGCGTTTGCACCGCTTATAACGGCGGCACGAAGCTGTTCAATGCCTCCTGCGGGGGCTAATATTTCAATTGAACTCATATATTGGTAATTATCTCCGTTTTTTCTGTTCTTACTCTGAGAATATCTCCTTTTTTTACGGGGGCATCGCATTGAAGGGTGAGAATTTCCTGGGGATGACAGGCAGTTTCGCATTCCTCACCCTTTTCGTTAATGATTCCGGTTACGGGAATTTTCATACCGAAGGAATCAGGGGAAAGCACTTCAATTGTATCTCCCTTTTTGAAGAAATTCCTTTGCTGAATTTTTAAAAAACCGTTTTTCTGATCCTCAAGAGCCACTCCTGCAAAGGTACAATCCCAATGATACTGACCATCGTTTTTGTGGCCCTTTACAAGGTTTCCGAAATAAAATCCGCTATTGTAGGGGCGGTGGCTAATAGCATCAAGCTCTTCATTGAGCTGATCAAGAGGTGTCGTTTTGTCAATGGCTCTGCGGTAGGCATTCACCACATGGGAAACATAATATTCGGTTTTCATTCTGCCCTCGATTTTGAAGGAGTCAACTCCTGCCTCGGTGAGCTTGTCAAGGAAGTCTATAGCCTTCATATCGTGAGAGGATAAAAGGGCGGAATGGTCGGGGTATTCCTCTAATTTCAGGTATTCTCTGGGTCTGTTTCTTTCTACGAGATAATATTCCCAACGGCAGGGCTGAGTGCATTCGCCCCTATTACCGCTTCGGTCATTAAGGTATGAGGAAATAAGACATCTGCCCGAGTATGCCATACACATAGCACCGTGTACAAATGCTTCGATTTCAAGGTCATCGGGGATTTGTGAGTGCATCTGTGCAATTTCATCAAGAGTCATTTCTCTTGCTACAACAATACGGGATGCGCCCATTTCGTAGTATGCAAGTGCGCCCGCATAGTTGCAGCAGTTGGCTTGAGTGCTTATGTGCACCTCAAGATTGGGTTGAGCTCGTTTTATTGTTCTTACTGCGCCTAAATCGGACACGATAACTGCATCCACGCCCAGGTCATAGAGGTTACGGGCGTAGGATTTCAGCGGCTCTATTTCGTTGTTTTTCATAAAACTGTTTACAGTTACATAAAGCTTTTTATTCTGTGAATGGAGAAGCTGAGCAGCTTCGTTTATTTCATCCTCTGTGAATGCGGATTTTGCCGCACGGAGCTGAAGGAGAGGGCCGCCTATATACACGGCATCCGCACCGAAGCGTACGGCGGCTTTAAGGCAATTCATATCACCCGCAGGTGCAAGAAGTTCAGGTTTTTTCATTTTTCTACCTCGGAAATAAGTATATTTGGAAAACATCTTTTCATAATAAATATACACTATAATTCCCTAAAAAACAAGTATCGATATATACTTGATTTTTATATGTATACTATGCTATAATAAACTGATTAATTGTTTGATATTGCCGGCATAAGCTCGGCGGTAAGGAGATGTATAAAATGAAGTATGATGTTGCCGTCATCGGTGCAGGTGTTGTAGGCTCCATGATTACAAGAGAGCTCTCAAAGTACAATATTAAGGTTGCTCTTCTCGAGAGATGCAAGGATTGTGCTATGGGTGCTAGAAAGGCTAAGAGTGCGATTGTTCAGGCAGGGTTTGATGCTGTCGCGGGTACCTTGAAGGGTAAGCTGAATGTACGCGGTGTTGAGCTTATGAAAAAGGTCTGTAAGGAGCTTAATGTTCCACTCAAGAATAATGAGGCTCTGGTTGTTGCATTCTCTGAAGAGGAGCTTCCTCATTTGCAGCAGCTTCTTGAAAGAGGTGTTGCAAACGGTGTACCCGGACTTCGTATTGTGGACAGAGAGGAGCTTGTTTCTCTTGAACCCAATATTGGTGATACAGCAGTAGGTGCTCTCGTTGCTCCCACTTCATCAATAGTGTGTCCCTATGAGCTTACTATTGCAGGTGTGGAAAATGCCGTAACAAACGGCGCAGAATTCCTTCGTAACTGTCTTGTAAGAGGTATCAGAAAGGAAGGCGGCGACTTTGTTCTTGATACCACATCAGGAGAGATAAGTGCAACCTATGTAATAAATGCGGCAGGTACTCACTCCGGTGAGGTTGCTTCACTTATCGGTGACAACTCCATTGAAATTGTTGTCCGCCACGGTGACTATTATCTTCTTGATAAATCCCAGGGAAATCTTGTTTCCCGTACAATATTCCAGTGCCCTACAAAAATGGGTAAGGGCGTTCTCGTATCCCCCACAGTTGACGGCAACCTGATTGTAGGTCCCTCTGCAGAGGATATTGACAACAGTGATGATACCGCCACAACAAATGTAGGTCTTGAGAAAATTTATGTTAATGCAATAAAGAGTGTTCCTGCTGTTTCTCTCAGAAATGCAATTACCTCATTCAGCGGCAACAGAGCTCATCCTACAAGTGATGATTTCATTATAGGCTCATCCGAGGTTGACAAGAACTTTATCAATGTTGCAGGTATTGAGTCTCCCGGTCTTTCATCTGCTCCCGCTATTGCTGAAATGGTTGACGGAATTATCAATGAGCTTTCAGGCGGCTTTGAGAAGAAGGCAGATTTTGACGGCACTCGCCCCGCTCCCGTGCGTTTCCGTGAAATGTCCACAGAGGAGAGAGCAGAGCTTATAAAGAAAAACAAAGCCTACGGCAGAATTGTATGTCGTTGTGAGACTATCACAGAGGGTGAGATACTTGATGCTATTCACGCTCCTGCAGGTGCAAGGGATGTTGATGGTGTAAAGAGAAGAACAAGAGCCGGAATGGGCAGATGTCAGGGTGGCTTCTGCGGAAGCAAGGTTGTTGAGCTTCTTGCAAGAGAATTGAATGTTCCTATGAATGAAATTACAAAATTCGGCGGAGCATCAAAGATTATGTATGACAGAACAAAATAAGGAGGTAGGGCAAATGTTGAATTATGATCTTGTGGTAGTAGGCGGAGGCCCTGCCGGTATGGCGGCTGCTCTTAAGGCAAAGGAGGAGGGCGTTGAGAAAATTGTCATCCTCGAGAGAGCAGAAACTCTTGGCGGAATCCTTGAACAGTGTATTCACACAGGCTTCGGTCTTCACTATTTCGGTGAGGAGCTTTCAGGTCCTGAGTATGCAGGCAGATTCATAGAGCAGCTCAAGGATACCGATATTGATGTGTATACAGATACTATGGTGCTCAACATTTCCGAGGATAATGTTGTTACAGCCGTAAATAATAATCAGGGACTTTTACAGTTCCGTGCTATTGCAGTTGTACTTGCTATGGGCTGCCGTGAGCGCCCCAGAGGAGCTCTTTCGATTGCAGGCTCACGCCCTTCAGGTATTATGACTGCAGGTACTGCACAGAAGTATGTTAATATTGATGGCTATATGCCCGGTAAGAAGGTTGTTATCCTCGGTTCGGGTGATATCGGTCTTATTATGGCAAGGCGAATGACTCTTGAAGGCGCAGAGGTTAAGGTCGTGTGCGAGCTTATGCCTTATTCAGGCGGTCTGACCAGAAATATTGTTCAGTGTCTCGATGATCTGGGAATTCCCCTTAAGCTCAGCTGCACTGTCATCAAGACCCACGGTATAGAAAGACTTGAGGGCGTAACCATCGCTCAGGTTGACGAAAACAGAAATCCTATTCCCGGCACCGAGCAGTATGTCGAATGTGACACACTTCTTCTTTCCGTCGGACTTATCCCTGAGAATGAGCTCACCCGTATGGCAGGCATTCTCATCGACCCTGTAACAAACGGCGCAATCGTTGACGAATACAGACAGACAAGCCGTCCCGGTGTTTTTGCCTGCGGTAATGTTCTTCAGGTGCATGATCTGGTTGACTTTGTCACCGAGGAAAGCCAGATTGCAGGTGAAGGTGCTGCAAAATATATTCTTACAAAAGGCAAAAATAAAGGAAGAGCAGGAAAGGATATTCATGTTAAAGCCGAAAACGGTGTACGGTACGTTGTACCCCAGAACATCAACCGCTCTACCGATAAAGACGTGAAGATTTATTTCAGAGTCGCCAACGTTTACAAAGACACTCAGATAACAGTCAAGTGCGGTGATGAAGTGCTTTACAAAAAGAAAAAGAGAAAGC
>JAZSCI010000032.1:0-2243 GCA_045602865.1 Acutalibacteraceae bacterium | reverse complement strand
GGCTCACAGAACGACATGGCTACGATCCGACTTTATTCTGTAGAGCTTACATTCTTTGTAAAGGTTATCCTTGAAGCCTACTCCTGCCCCACCTCCTCTCCCGTGCTTTTTGACGGGCTTGTCACCTTTGATAAAAAATGCATTCTTTACGGCAGTGAAGGAAATGTAAAAATATTCTCCTCCTCCGATGTTGCAGATTGTTGTGAGCACCACAACAAGGTGAGCAACACCAACCCCAAAGCAAAGGTACAATGTGTGGAGCCGATAATCCTCGATGCTCAGATTTGCAGAATATGCGATTGCTGCAACACCATCGGTGATAATTGCGATAGCCTTCCTGCAAACATTTGCTGTTGCTTCGAAGGAAGCTTCGCAGATCTCCGTTGCGAAAAGGCTATCAAGGTAACATTGGGAATATTCACAATTGTCCAGCTGGAGAGAGATGTACAGATGCTTATTCCCGCATACGACTTCTGTATTCCCACCAAAGAATGTTGTTGTGACACAGAAAATCCTTGCGATACATTCAAACGAATTAACTTCCCCATCGATGAGTTTTTCCCGCCTAACAACAGAGGAAATGATTGCGCTTCGCCCTTTAACCCTATGGGAGAATGCGGCTGTAAATAACATAAACATACAAAAAGCAACCGAGCAAGTTCGATTTTTGAACTCACTCGGTTGCTTTTGTTTAATTATATAATTATCTTTTGGTTTTAGAAAGCTCATCCACAACGATATTATAAAGATCGGCAGGGCTATCAAGAAAATTCTCCCTAAGCTGCTCAGCCTGAAGCTTATCGGGGATATTAAGTGTAAGCGAAAGCAAGGGTGGCTGCTCATTTGCACCAATCACAAAGGTTACATCATAAGAGTCCTCGGTTTCAATAATATCAACCCTGTTTTCTTTTTCGTAGGTAGCTCTTGAGATTATCCTGAGGGTTTCCGCAACAGCCCTACGCCGTACACCCGGAAGAATACGATATTCAATTTCCTTTGCATTTCTTCTGCCTTCATCCGAAATAGCAAGAAGAAAAGCATCACCACTCTCAGTTTCAAGGATAACACCATCCTCAACAAGCTCATTAAGGGCGTGATTGGCATCAAAATAATTAACAAGCCGCAATCCTGTAAGAGAATCAAGAAGCTGCTGTCTTGTAACAGGCACCTTTACGGCACTGATTATATAACAAATTATTATTTTGATATCCAGCATATCCCTGAGTCCGCCTAATTTTATATCGTAAGCGAATGAATCGAATTTATTCTGTGCCATAAAAACTCCTCCTTTATATTCATATTATACATCAAAAAAATCCATAAATAAACCTATTTACAAATTTATTTACTCTTGATTTTTCCAATCAAGCAAAGTACCCCTGACCTCTCCTGCCAAATACAATGATCCGACAACGCAAAGTGCATCTCCTTCACCAAGCTGAGACAGTGCAAAGCTAACACCTTCAACAGGACTGTCAAACGAAAGCACTTTTTTGCAATATTTTTCTGCAATTGCCGAAAGAGAATCTGCCGTCATTGCACGAGGGTTATCAGGAGTAACTGCTATAAAACAATCAGATGCCGATATAAGCGGCTTAAGTGAGGCTTCCACTTCCTTATCAGCCATCATACCGGCTACGACAAAAACGTGTTTTTTCTCCCTGAGCTCGGGAGACACTGTATCAAAGAAAACACGCGCTCCATCCTCATTGTGTCCGCCATCCAGCACAACAAGGGGGTTACGGGAAACAACCTCTATTCTGGCAGGAAGAACAGTTTTATAAAGACCTTTTTTTATGCTTTCATCAGAAACAGAAAAATGAGCTTTCAGAAATTCGCAAGCCTCTATAACAGTAGTCATATTCTTAACCTGATGAAGTCCGTTCATCTGTAAGCTATATTCCTTCCCTTTGTATACAAAGCTTGTACCGTACAAAGAGCATTTTATACCGCCAACAGAGTTTATATCAGGAACAACAAGCTTACCCTCCGCTCTGTTTACAGAATTGATTATTTCATCCATAGCTTCATCGGGTTGTCCGTAGGATGATACAACCGTACTGCCTTTTTTTATTGTACCGCACTTTTCATAAGCAATTTCTTTTATGGTTTCGCCCAATATTGCCGAATGGTCTATGGAAAGCGAGGTTATAATATTCAACAACGGAGTGACTATAACATTTGTTGCACCAAGTCTCCCGCCTAAGCCTACCTCAAGAACAACCACATCACACATAAGCTCT
>JAZSCI010000031.1:0-4337 GCA_045602865.1 Acutalibacteraceae bacterium | reverse complement strand
AAAAACACCCGAGCTCCGCAAACGATTGAGCATCTGCTTTTCCTTCTGTTTTTCTGCATTTTTATGCTCCTGCCAGCGCTCTCTGACTCCGCTTTCAGAGCTACTTTCACTGTACAGAGCCGCTCCGTAGCCTATATCCGTCACCGATTTTATAACATCCGCCTCGGTGATAACATTTTCATCATAGGTGATTTTCATTCTTTCCGTAAGAAGATTCACCTCTACATCACGGGCTGTTTCAAGGCCTGCCGCTGCCTTTGTAACGTGCGCCTGACACGCCGCGCAGGTCATACCCGTAATTCTGAATTCCGTAGTTTTCATACATATCCTTTCACAGTAAAGCTATATTTTTCCGACATTTCACAGAAACTATTGTACCACTTTTTTTGTAAAAAAGTCAACTTTTTATGTTGACACAGATACCTTATGATGTTACGATTTTTATAGGTGATGCTTTATGAAAAATTATGTAGAAAAAACACTTGCTCCAAAGCTTCAGGGCGATGGTGGTTGGGTTGAATTTGTAAGCATTGAAAATAATGAGCTTACACTCCTGTTCCGCGGAGAATGTTCAAAATGTCTGATTTTACACCGTTGCACAGAATGGATAGAGCAGGAAATCAAAAGGGATTGTAAAAAGAATATTAAGGTAATTGCTATTCGCAAGAAGCCGTATTTTCAGGATATGTGAGGTGAAATAAATGGCACATATTAAGGTTGTAAGGCGGTCTATGAGACCTGAGGAGTGGACAGATTTACGCTTTGGTTGGCTCAAACGCCATATTTACAAGGATAAATGGGAAATCGAAAATCTTATGATTCGCGATGCCCGTCAGGTATCGGAAATGTGCTTTGAGTACTATTCCGAGGATTACCGCCCGCTTCACAAGGGTGATATGTATTTTACTCCTGACGGAACGGCATTTATAAAGGCAGAAGTAAAAATCCCTGAGCATCTGAAAGGTCAGGAGCTTTGGTTTTCTTTGAAAACTGCCGCAGAAATCTGTGTTCAGGTGAACGGAAAATACATAGGCGGTGTAGATCCCAACAGAGAAAGAATGCTGCTTTCTCCCTACATCAACGAAAATGACATACTTCATTTTGAGATGATGGGCTACAACAGAAGCAAGCCCGATGATGAAAGAAATCCCGAAAGCCTTTCAGTAAGAGGCTGCCGACAGATTTTTGAGGGAGCATATTTATGCACCGTAAACAATGATGTGCAAAGCCTGGTTTACGATTTCGAGCTTCTTCTGGATATCGCAAAAAGCGAGTTATTCAACGAGGATTACAGAGCCTTTCTCAATCGTGAGCTGAATAATGCTATGAATCTTATTGATTTTGAGTCGGATGAGCTTACGGGAGTAAAGGAAGCCGCCGACTATCTTGAAAGGGTTGTTTATGCTAATGACACCTACAAGGGCACAGGAAAGGTTGCCCTTGTTGCACACTCCCACCTTGATATAGCATATTATTGGCGCAGAATTCATTCTGTACAGAAAAATCTTCGCACAGTTCTCATTCAGCTGAGATTAATGGACAAATACCCCCACTTCAAATATGCACATACTCAGCCCTACACCTATGAAACGCTTGAGAAATATTATCCCGATGTTTTCAAGGAGCTTTGCGAAAAGGTCAGGGCGGGACAATTTGAACCGGTTGGCGCTATGTATGTAGAGCCGGACTGTAATGTGCCCAATGCAGAAAGTCTGATCAGGCAGTGCTTGTACGGTCAGAAAGCCTATGAGAGAATGTTCGGAAAAAGGGTAAATAATGCTTGGCTTCCCGATGTTTTCGGAAACAGCTGGATTCTGCCGCAGATTCTCAAAAAAAGCGGTGTAGACTACTTTGTTTCAAATAAAATGTCTACCTGGAATGATACAAACAGATTTCCTCATAACAACTTTGTCTGGAGAGGAATTGACGGCACAGATGTTTATGCATGTGTACCCCCTACCCACTTTATTACCTGGAATATGCCCAGTCAGATCCAGGAAAACTGGGAAGCGTACATCGACAAGGATATGGGCGGACAAACTCTTAATATGTTTGGTTACGGAGATGGGGGCTCGGGCTGTACCGAGGAAATGATAGAGCTTATGAACAGGTTCGAAAAGCTTTCTGTTATGCCTCAATGTGAGCACACCTCGGGAGCAGCCTTCCTTGAGAAAAACCTTAAGGATAACAAAAACCTTCAGGTATGGGACGGTGAGCTTTACCTTGAAATGCACCGAGGCACCTTCACCACAAAAAGCTATATCAAGAGAGCCAACCGACAGTTGGAGGAAAAGCTAAGAACAGCGGAACTGCTTTCTGTAATGCGGGGAGAAGATAACCGACAGAAGATAACCGGGCTTTACAAAAAGCTTCTCATAAATCAATTCCACGATATTCTCCCCGGCTCTCACATCCATCCCGTATATGAGGATGCTATGGCTGACTACAAGGAAATTGAAGCAGAGCTTGACAGAATCATCGGTACCGGCAGCCAATACTTCAACACTCTGAACTTTAAACGTGATGCTCTTACCTTTATAGTAAACAAAAAAGGCACATCCACCCGATACGGCAAAAAAGGAAACTGGATTATTCCGAATATGAAGCCTCTTTCAGGTGAAAAGCTTCGCAAATCCACCTTCAGCGATAAATGGTTTACCTTTGAAAACGGAGTTCTTGTAACACCATATTACAACGCCACATTAAATGCTGACGGCTCCTTTGCAACCCTTTATGACAGAGAGCTTTCCCGGGAATGGACAAAGGGAGAATTCAACAAGCTTAAGATATATGCAGACTACCCCGGCAACTATGATGCATGGGATATTCTTCCTGATTACAGAGATAAGGAAATCCCCTTGACAGTAGAAAAGGACTTATGCATAACAGAGCAGGATAACGAATGTGTAACACTTACCGCAATTCTTGCCACAGAAAAATCCCGTTGGGAAATGAAGCTTCGCTTTTTCAGAAGAAGTCGCGGCATAGAGGTGGAAAACAATGTTTTCTGGAACGAAAAGCACAAGCTTGCAAAGGCGGAATTTGACTGTAATATCCTTACCCGAAAAGCTACCTGCGACACCTCTGCAGGCTTTATTGAAAGGGAAACTCACAGAAACACCTCCTGGCAGCAGGCAAGATTTGAGGTATGCCACCATAAATGGTGTGATATGTCCGAAACGGGCGGCGGAATTGCCATCATAAACGATGGTAAATATGGTGTGGGCTTACTTGAAAACACAATGAGCCTTTCACTTCTTCGTGCAACAGAGCGCCCGGATGTAACCTCAGATATAGGAAGTCATAGCTTCTGCTATATGATTGTACCTCACAAGGGTGATGTAGTTTCGGCAGATATCAACAGACTTGCGCTTCAGTACAACACTCCCCTTATCAAGGCGGATTGTCAATGGACCTTCCCGACCTTTGAGCCGTTGTATCTGCAAGCGGTAAAAAAGGCAGAGGATTCGGATATGACAGTTATCCGTCTCTGTGAGCAAAATGGCGCAAGAGGAGAAATCCGACTTCCCTGTAAGGTAAAGCTTCTTAATATGCTGGAAGAAGCAGAGGGAGAAACGGATATGATAAAATTCAAGCCCTTTGAAATAATCACTATAGGACTTGATGTGTAAAACCATTTTACAAAATACATAAAAAATCCACGAAACGGTTCACTTTCCGCTTCGCGGATTTTTTTAATATGGACTTATTTTCCTATGAATACATCAATTTCTAAAGCACAGAATATTAAAGCGACAAATATTTCGGTAGTTTTATAAAAGGAAGGGACATTTTACAGCTATGAAAAAATCAAGTTTAATTCAACTGGACTCCAAGCCTTCCGTTATCGGCTACAGCTCCGTTGTGGGAAAGAAGGAAGCCGATGGTCCTTTGGGACAATATTTTGACAAAACCTATACAGATGAGTTTTTTGGAGAGGAAACCTTTGAAAAGGCAGAAACACATATGCAGAAGGCCGCCATATTATCTGCAATAAAAAACTCAGGCTTATCAAAGGATGATATACAATGTGTTTTTGCAGGAGACCTTCTCAACCAATGTATAGGCTCCTCCTTCGGTATGAGAGATCTGGGTATTCCCTTTGCAGGGCTATATGGTGCCTGCTCCACAATGGCTCTGGCACTTTTACTTGCCGGTATATTCACCGACAGAGGTGTTCTGTCTAATGTTGTAGCCGCCGCCTCATCGCATTTTTGCTCTGCAGAAAGACAGTACCGCTTCCCCCTTGAATACGGCGGTCAGCGTTCCCCGGCATCACAATGGACAGTTACGGGAGCAGGTGCGGCAGTAGTATCCTCACACAGAGATAATACGCC
>JAZSCI010000030.1:0-3317 GCA_045602865.1 Acutalibacteraceae bacterium | reverse complement strand
CGGGCAGAGGTAAGGATGGCGCATTTACTCCCACAGAGGGTGTAAAGGATTTTCTTCTTGAGCTTAAGAGCATGGGTGTGAAAATCGGTCTTGTTACTTCAGGTCTTTACGAAAAAGCATGGCCTGAAATACTCTCTGCATTCAAAACCCTCGGTATGGGCGATCCCAAGGATTTCTATGATGCAATTATTTCTGCAGGCTTCCCCCTTCGCAAGGGCAGCGTAGGAACATTGGGCGAGCTTTCACCTAAGCCCCATCCCTGGCTTTACAGTGAAACCTCTATTGTCGGCTTAGGCGAGGCTTTTGCTGACAGAAACCGTGTTGTAGGTATTGAGGACAGCGGTGCAGGTGCTTGCTCCGTTCGACTTGCAGGCTATTCCACAATCGGTATTGCAGGCGGCAATATAGAGTCAAGCGGTACAAAGGCAGTTTGTACTCACTATTGTCAGAACTTTAATGAAATAATGAAAATTATAAAAGGATAAGGAGAGAATATAATGGATAAGAAAGATAAGATTCAGTGCCATTTTATTTCAAACACACACTGGGACAGAGAGTGGAGATTCTCTGCAAGAAGAACACAGTATATGTTAGGCTATATGCTTGATATGCTTCTTGACATTCTTGACAAGAATCCTGATTACAGACATTTCCACCTTGATTCACAGACAATGCCTATTCAGGACTATCTTGAGGTTTATCCCGAGAAAAAGGAAAAGCTTCAGAAATACATAAAAGAGGGCAGAATTGCAGTAGGTCCCTGGTTCTGTCTTCCCGATGAATTTACAGTAGGCAGCGAGGCTCTCATAAGAAACCTTCTCCTCGGTCACAAAATCGGTAAGGAAATGGGCGGTATCAGCAAGACCGGTTATTCTCCCTTCGGTTGGGGACAGATTTCACAGCTTCCCCAGATATATTCCGGCTTCGGAATTAATTTTGCATCCTTCTACAGAGGTATCAACGAGTACAAGGCTCCTAAGTCAGAATTTTTCTGGGAGAGCCCCGACGGCACCCGTATTTATGCATCCCGACTTGCAAAGAGACCGAGATACAATATCTGGTACGTTGTTCAGAGACCTGTTTATTTCAATCAGACAGATGAGAACAACCGTGATATGAAGTGGAATGACAACAACGGCGTATTCAAGCTTATCGACAGAGACTGGAAGCTTGACTATCAGTACACACATCCCTTCTATGAGTACCACAAGGAAAATGTAAAGGCTCGTGCAGAGCAGGCTATGAAGGAGCAGGATAATGACTGGACAACAAATCATCGTTTCTGGTCAATCGGTCACGACTCCTCTTGCCCCGACATCCGTGAGGTTGACCTTGTAAAGGATCTTGATGAGTCACTTCCCGAGGCAGATGTATTCCATAGCACTCTCCGTGAAATGGAGCAGGGCATTATCGACAATTTCCGTGATGATTCTCCCGTTCTCAAGGGTGAGATGCGTGATCCCTACACAAAGGGTAGCGTAAGTGAGCTTTGCGGTTGGATTCTTTCTGCAAGAACATATATCAAGCAGGAGAATTTCGATACAGAGCGCAGACTTACAAACTATGCTGAGCCTATGGCTGTTTTTGCAGCTCTTTCAGGCGCTCCCTATCCTCAGAATTTCATTGACCTTTCATACAACTACCTTCTTCAGAACCACGGTCACGACAGTATCGGTGCTTGTGGCAGAGATGTTGTTTATGAGGATGTTATGTCCCGTTACAGACAGTCAAGAGAGCTTTCAATGTGCGTATTTGAGAGAGCATTTATGGATGTTGCAGGTGACATTGACCTTAAGAGCTTCAGCCGTGATGATGTGGCAGTAGTTGTATTTAACCCTGCTCCCTTCAAGAGAAGCGAGACCTTCAACCTTCGTGTTGAAATCCCTGCAGAGTGGAAGGCAGACAGCTTTGAAATCCTTGATACAGACGGAAATGCTCTTAAGTATCAGGTCATTTCCTCTAACAAGGAGAATGCACAAATTATTCAGAACCCCAACGATACCGCAAACGTGCTTCATACTCAGCAGTACTATATTGCGGTCAATGTTAAGGATGTTCCCGGAATGGGCTACAAGACTTTGAAAATCCGTCCTCTCTACAATGTTCGTGCAACTACTCCCGTAACACTTGTAAAGACAACAAATGTTATGGAGAATGATTATATCCGCGTAAGCTTCAATCACAACGGTACATTCAATGTAACCGACAAGCAGACCGGCAAGGAGTACAAGAATCTCGGCTACTTCAAGGATAGCGGAGAAATCGGTAACCCCTGGCAGCACGTTGCTCCTGAAATTGATGAGGTTTACACAACTCTCGGTGAGCAGGCAACTGTTTCCCGCGTATACGAGGGTGAATTTGAGACCACATATAAGGTTTCAATGAGATGGCTTCTTCCCGAAAAGAGAGCATTTGATGAGAAAACAAGAAGCGAACACAAGCTTCCCGTTGATATTGAAAGCCTTGTTACATTACGCAAGGATGCAAGGTTTGTTGAAATCGAAACAACTATCAATAACCGTTGCGAGGACCATTATCTTCAGGTTGGCTTCCCCACAGGAATCAAGGCAGAGTTTGCTGATTCTCAGGGACAGTTTGATGTAGTAAGAAGACCTATCAAAGCACCTGACTACTCACTTTATGATGAGCCTCCTATGACAGAGCATCCCATGAACTCCTTTGTAAGCATTACAGACGGTACCTACGGTGCAGCACTTCTTAATACAGGTCTCAAGGCTTATGAGGCTGCAGATGATGAGGACGGAACAGTTTATCTTTCACTTATCCGTGCATATCCTCTTCGTATCTGTGTTACTAAGGATATGCAGAACTACAGTGATTGGGACAAGGGCTCACAGTGTATCGGTATGAACACCTTCCGTTATGCATTTATGCCTCATAAGGGCGATTGGGAGGAAGGTAATGTATGGCAGGAGAGCGAGCGCTTCAATCTCTACCTTACATCCGGACAGATTGCTCCTACCGCACACGGTAAGAATCCTATTGAGCACTCTTTCCTTGAGCTTAAGAATGAGTGCCTCAATGTGAGCGGTATCAAGAGAAGTGAGGATGGCACAGGCTACGTTGTAAGACTCTTCAATCCTTCTGACAAGACTGTTAAAACAGCTATCCGCCTTAATGGCGGTATTGCTCCCATTGAAAAGGCTCAGTCTCCTGTTGAAAGACAGCAGGCAGAGTTCGAGCTTCCCGCATATTCAGGCAAAAAGTGGTCTGAGGTTAAGCTTGTAACACTTGAGGAGCTTGATGATAAGGCACTTTCAATGGATAACGAGGGCTTTGTTGAGTTTGAAATCACA
>JAZSCI010000029.1:0-16567 GCA_045602865.1 Acutalibacteraceae bacterium | reverse complement strand
ATGAGAATTACAAAAGAGATGTTCTTACCTATGTTATTCCTTCGACTGTAACCAAGGTAGGGGAGCTTTCAATGAATTATGCGTACCTTACAGATGTGTATTTCCCTGAGGGTGTAAAGAGTATTGAAACTCTTGCTCTTTTTAAGTCTACAAGACTTGAGAATATCCATACCTATAAATCCGAAAAGCCCGTGGTAGACACTCATTTCACCTCGGAGAAAAAACTCGGTGAGGTATATGCCTCTCTTCCTGAAGGTCTTGAATACATAGGCTCGGACGCCTTCAGCTATGACCAGGCTCTCACATATATGTATATCCCTGCATCGGTTAAGGAAATCGGTCATCACGCCTTCTGGGATACCGCGTATAAGAGCGATGGCGAAATCGTAGGTGTGTACGAAATTAATGTGGCTTCAAGTGAGGAAGAATTTGATGAGGTTGAATGTGGCGACCATTGGAAGCCTCAGTATGATTACCTTCTTTTCAAAAAGTCTGTTGATGTAGTATATTCTGCCGAAAGACAGTAATTCAGAGTAAAATTAAATCGGAGTCTTTGTGAAAGTTACTCACGGGGACTCCGATTTTCTATGGTTATTAATGATCAGCTTTTCCAGAATTTTCTGTCAAGACTTCTGTATTGTATCGCCTCAAGAATATGCTTGTTTTCAATATTCTCTGAGGCATCGAGGTCAGCAATTGTTCGTGCAACCTTGAGTATTTTGTCATAGGCTCTTGCAGAAAGTCCCAGCTTTTCAAAAGATATTTCAAGGGTTTTTGCGGCGGCAGGAGAAAGCTCACAGTATTTCCGTGTGTATGCCGAGGTCATTTTCGCGTTACAGGTTATTGTAGTGCCCTTGAATCGCTCTTGTTGTATTTTTCTTGCGGCATTAACCCTTTCTCTTATGGAAGCAGAGGATTCGCCCTCTTCCTTATCCGAAAGCTTGTTGTAGTCTACCGGCGGCACCTCTATATGTATATCAAGTCTGTCCAGAAGAGGTCCTGATACCTTTGAAAGATATCTTGCAGGGGCACCTGTGGGGCAGGAGCAGGCTCTTGTAGGATGTCCGTAGTAGCCACAAGGACAAGGATTCATAGCACAAATAAGCATAACCGAGCAAGGATATGTAAGTGAACAAGCGGCTCTGGAAATGGTTATTGTGCCGTTTTCAATAGGTTGTCGGAGCACTTCCATAGTACTTCTGTTAAATTCGGGAAGCTCATCCAGAAACAAAACACCATTATGAGAAAGGGAAAGCTCACCGGGCTTTGGTATAGTTCCGCCGCCTGAAAGCCCCGCAGGGGAGACAGAATGGTGAGGTGCACGGAATGGTCTGTGGTTTATAATGGGCTTGTCCTTGGAAAGGTATCCGCTCAAGGAGTAGATTTTTGTGGTCTCCAGAGCTTCCTCTACTGTGATATCGGGCAGAATTGTAGGTATGCGCTTTGCAAGCATACTTTTACCCGAGCCGGGTGGGCCTATCATCATTACATTGTGTCCGCCTGCGGCGGCAACCTCAAGAGCTCTTTTTACCTCAAACTGTCCCTTTACATCCTTGAAATCAGGTAGGTAATCGGGTAACTCATAATGCTTGAAGGGTTTAACCTTAACAGGGGAGAGCTTTTCTATGTCTTTGATATGGTTTACAAGTGCGGTAAGAGTTTCTACTCCGTACACATTAATTCCTTCTACGACTGCTGCTTCTTCGCAATTATCCTTGGGAACATAAATATCCTTTATGCCGTGTTCCTTTGCCGCAAGCACCATAGGAAGCACACCTTTAATAGGCTTTACTGCGCCCGAAAGGGAAAGCTCACCTACAAAGACTGCATCGCGGTAGTCTCCGTAAATCTGTCTTGTTGCGGAAAGCACGGCAACCGCCATCGGCAAATCGTAAATCGAGCCTTCCTTACGGATATCTGCAGGGGCAAGATTGAAAATGTGGTGAGAGCTCATATGAAGCTCGTAGCCCGAGTTTTTTATGGCGGCACTTACTCGTTCTTTGGATTCGTTTACGGCTGTGTCGGGAAGTCCCACCACATCCATAGAGTATTTGCCGCCGGTAATATTCAATTCGACATCTATCATATAGGACTCCAGACCAAGGAGTCCTATGCTTTTGATTTTAGAAAACATAATTACTCACCGTCGTTTTCTGTCTCGTTCTGTATTTCTTCCATATTTTCAGATGTATCCTCACAATCATCAAACTCCTCGGAAAAGCTTGTGTCAGAGCGGATTATTTTACTTATTTTTTCTGCGAGATAATCGGAGTTGAACTCTGCTTCCGAAGTTTCAATTTCTTCATCTGTTGCGAGGAATTCCGGCTTGAACTCAAAATATTTTCCGCGGATTATTGAATACACCAGAAGGAGAATGATTACCGCAATAACAGAAATAGCAAAACCGATGTAAAGACCTTCGGGAGTATATTTAAGGGTTACGGTGTGCTCACCTTTGGGGATTCTGGCACCAAGAAGTGCGTAATCGCCTATATCCACAATGTCCTGTGCACCGAGCTTTTCTCCATCAATGTAAATCTTCCAGCCTGAATCATAGTTTATGGAGGTGTAAAGAATACCGGACTCAGAAGCATTTATAGTACCCTCAATGAGAGTTTCATTAAACCTTGTAACATTGAGAGAGTCTGCCTTGAGAATTTCATAGCCTTTCTCGAATGAGTCCATATCAAGGGTTACTCCATAAATGTATACATAGCCATCCTCGCCCTCAGTAATGGGAGCATATACGGAGACAACCTCGCCCTTTTTCATATAGCCTAAATCCAGGATATACGGCTTTGTATCTACGGGCTGAGAAACAGCAGTTCCGTTGGAAAGTGTAACGGTTATATTCTGCACGTTATTTGCACCGGTTTTGAGGTAAAGGTATGCATTACCGCTTTTCTTTACAGTAAGTGTAAAGTTAAGTGAGGATGCGCCTAATTGACCTGTAAGGTTATAGGGATAGCAGCCTGTGTCGCTATAGGAAATGGTGTCTACATCTGCTCCGTTTCCTGCAGCCTTTGTAACTTCCATATCATTGTATGCGGTGTGAATGCCGGTGGCATTACCAAAAAGGTTACTTTGAACCTCAAAGGGATTGGTGTTGTCGTGAGACCATTGTTCTATTTCTTCGTTTACACGGAATGCAATGGGTAACTGATATTTGTTTTCGTAAGCAGTATACTTGTCAACTGTGAAAAGCTCGTTGTAAAGCTTTTTGTTCATTTCTGTTTTGGAGCCGGTTGTGTTGTCCACAATGTAGTCCAGAGCGAAAAATGCATTGTATACAGGTGTCTGTCTGTGATATGTGTAGCTGTTTATGAAGTTACTGAACATACCCAGTCGGGATTGCATATTGGATACTTTTTCGTATGCCATTGAGGAGAAGGTGGAGACACCGTTGTAGTAGTACCAGCAGGGATCCATTCTTGCTCTGAGAGAAGTAAGCTCCATTCTGTATGTGTCATTACCCTCATACTCATCTATCTTTTCTTTGATCTTGGTGAAATTATCATAATCGCCTACAAAGCTTGCCTTAGGCTGATCCATACTGTAATTGTTGGTATTGGCGACTGTGTATTCGGCACAGGTGCAGCAGAGAATAAGAGCCGCTGCGGCAACCTTGGGATATCTGTCGTTTTTCAGTATTCCGAGAGCAAGACAGTAGATTCCGATGAAGGCAACACAAATCCATACACCTGTTTCGCTGAAATTCTTTGAGCCGATTTCCTGAACGAAAATTATAAAGAATATAGTGGCAACGCCCACACCTATAATCTGTCGGGAGGTGTATTCCTTGATGAATGTAAGTGCTCTGAATGCAAGTACAAGGAGAATAAAGGAATACATAAATGAGAATCTGTAGGGCAGGTCATTGGGGAAGTGGAAGCCGTGCCAGATATAGTTGAGATAGTTTGTGTAAAAGCTTGCAAACATCACACCCATAAGCCCTACGCTGAATATCTTCTCCTTAAGGCTTATTTTGTTGGAGAATATGAAGAGGGGCACAAGCATAACCGTAAGGATTCCGCAGTACACATTGGGTAAAACATCTGTACCGCTGCTACGGATTGTGGGGTCAAGGTATGCAAGGTGGTTTGCAAGAAAATCAAAGATAGAGAAATATGTCTTGAATTCCTGAGGCCATGTGCCTGAGGTTGCAGAGCAGTTAATGAGAATATTGTATACGGGCAAAAGGGAGAATGCGGAAAGCATACCTGCACATATGGAGGAAAGCCCGAAGCGTACACCGCAATCTATTAATTTTGAGTTTCGGGCATTGGTAAGGCCATAGGAGAAAAGCCCCTTGATGCCCTTCTTTCTTGGTGCCAATGCATCAAAAAATGTATCGGTTACATTATAAGAGCAGAAATAGCAGTAAATGAAATAAAGCACAGAGAAAATACAAACCATATAGCCCATATAATAGTTTGTAATTAAGGTAAGAGCAAGTGTGATGATATAAAGAAGAGACTTTCTTTCTTTTATAAGTCGCTCTATACCAAGCATTACAAGGGGGAAGAGGTAAACCGCATCCAGCCACATGAGGTTCCAGTAGTAAGCTATAAAATATCCGCAGCAGGCATACAAAACACCGAAAGCCGATGTGAGAGGGGAGTCTGTCTTGAATTTTTTTGTAACAAAAACAGTAAAGGTGAAGGATGAAAGTGCTGCCTTTACGAGAATCATTCCTGCTATAGCCTCGGGCATATTTTTGTGTCCGAGAATGAGCATAATAATAGCAGTGGGGGATGACAGGTAGTTAAAGAAATTTCCCAGGAACGGACCGCCGCCGCCTGATTTCCAGGAGTAGAGAAGACTGTCAAGGTTGGTTATTCTCTCATAAAGCTCCGCAAACAGAGGACCATACTGATGATAAAGGTCCATACGGAGTATAGTAGTACTGCCGAAGGGTGCAAGGTCATAGCAATAGTAAACAACTATCATTATTGCCGTAGTACACAAAGCCCCCAGCAAGGGGTAGCGATACCTGTAACCAAGCTTATATACGGGCGTGGATTTGAGCTTGTCTTTCGAGAAAAGTTTCATAGCATTAGTTCATCCTTTAAACATAATTTTACATAGTAAATAATACCATAAGGGAAGCGTTGTTTCAATATTTTTTCGTTTTTCTCATATAAATAATCCGTTAATTTTGTTCTAAATTCGGACAAGTGATAATAGAATTTTTTTGAAAGGATGATTTATATGAAGGAATTTAATAACGGGATTGCATTGTTGCCCGATAAACTGAAAAAGCTTTTCTCGGGTATACCCGAAAATATAGCGGCGCAGGTAAGAGAAATCCGTTTCAGAAGTAACGAGGTGATTGCCCTTAATACACAAACGGGTGTGTATTATATAACTCCTTCGGGAGAGCTGAGCAAGGAGTATACCGAGGACAAACTTAAAATAACAGACAGAGAGCTTCAGGAGCTTGTGTTTTTACTTGCAAGGCGTTCCCTTCACACATATCAGGATATGATTGCAAAAGGTTATATTCCTCTCCACGGAGGTTGTAAAGCGGGTGTTGCAGGCAGGGCAGTTATGAAGGATGGTGTTGTGTATTCGGTTTCTGCATTCAACTCTGTGAATATAAGAATCTCCAGAGAATACAGAGGCTGCTGCAGTGATGTGATTTCTCATATAGGAGATACCTGCAGGTCGTTTCTCGTTGTGGGACCGCCTATGTCAGGAAAAACAACTCTTCTCAGAGATCTGTGCAGATATTATTCTCATGGCGGAAGTTCCTCGCCCGTAAGAGTTGCCGTTGTGGATGAAAGGGATGAAATAGCCTCAAGAGCCTTCGGAAGCAGAATTGATATAGGCGTACATACTGATGTTCTTTCCCTTTATCCCAAGGCAGTGGGTACTGATATTGCAGTGCGGACTTTGTCACCTGAGATTGTTGTGCTTGATGAAATCGGAGCAGCTGATGAGGTTGAGGCAATTCTTTCTGCAGTAAATACAGGTGTCGGTTTTATTGCTACGGCACACGGAGGCTCTCTGGCTGATGTAATGAACAGACCTAATATAAAGAGGCTTGCGGATGGCAGGGCTTTTGAAAAAATTGTGGTGCTTGAGGGAAGCGGTTCCCCCTGCAAGGTCAAGGAGCTGATAAGCCTTTGAAAAATATTGTTGTGTTTCTTTGTGTAGTTATGTTTTCGGGTGCCGGATTTATGAATTTCTTTAAACAGAAGGCGCTGACAGGAACACTCGATGAAATAACGCTTTTTATAAATTTTGTAAAAACTCAGTTAAGGTTTCATTCCTCGGATTACGGGAATATATATGAGGAAGGTCGGGAAAAAGGCTTCAGATACATAGGCTTTGAGAATAATTATATTACTCTTAACAGGTGCGCAAATAGAGACATATCCTCTGAGTTTGAAAGCTTCGTAAATGCTATAGGCACCACCGACAGAGAAGGACAGCTTTCCTTGTGTGATGAATACCGTGAACGGTTTTATGACAGGCTCATCCGACAAAAGAGTGAGGAAAAACAAAAAATTCAGGTCAATACGGCATTGAGCCTTTTTGGTGCCTTGTCTGTAATAATATTTTTTATGTGAGGTGATTGTTACGGAGCTTACCATAGTGTTTAAAATTGTAGCCGTAGCTCTTGTGGTGGCCCTGATGAATCAGCTTTTGCAAAAGGCGGGCAAGGAGGAGTATACCCTTTTAATTACAATAGCGGGACTTCTGATAGCGTTTATGATGCTTATTCCCGAGCTTACAGAACTGAAGGATGCCCTTTCCTCTGTGGTCGGCTTTTGATTATGCTGAAAATAGCCGTAATATGCGTAGCGGGAGCTGTATTACTTCTTGTCCTGAAGAAGTATAGCCCGGAATACACACTGATAATTCAGGCTACGCTGATAATATTTATATTATTGTCTGTTTTGCCTGAAATAAAAAATATTATGCGGATTCTCAGCTTGTCGGATGTTTCAGGCTTTACCGAAAGCACTTCTTTTGCGGTGATGCTGAAAGCCGCAGGAATACTGACAATAGGCTCTGTTGTGGCAGATGTGTGTCGGGATAATGGGGAAAGCGGAATCGGAGGAATGGTAGAGCTTTCTGCGAAAATACTGATGCTGTCAGCGGCAGCACCGGTGCTTGAGGCTGTCATTGAAGCAGCTATGATGTTTTTAGGTGGAATGTAAAATTGAGAAGGTCTTTGAAATTGGTTATTGCCTTGAGTATGGCGTTTTTCCTTTGCTTTGGTTGTTCTTTTTTTGTAGGCGCATACGAGGAAAATATTGATGCTTATGCAGAAGAATTTGATTTTGAGGCAATTACAGATAGCATTGACTCTGAAACAAAGAGGATATTGGAAGAAATAGGTATTGATGAAATCAGCTACGAAAAACTGTTCAGTGCAGATGTGTCAAAGGTTGCGGATTCACTTCTGAATCTTGGCAAAAATGCTCTCAATGAGCCCGTTGAGTTTCTTGGTGTTGCAGTGGGTATAATGCTGCTTACTGCCGTAGGAAGAAATTTATCGGGTGAATCAGAGGGGGCAGAGCTTGTAGGCTCTGCAGTAATGGGACTATATCTTGCAGTACCTGTGGCAGAGGTAGTCACAAATTCCTTTTCTGTTCTGGAAACGCTAAGCGGCTTTACCACGGTTTTCTCGGGTGTGTTTTGTGCTCTGGTGTCCTCATCGGGAAATCTTTCTTTGGCAACATCCTATAGTGCGGCGGCAATTCTTTCGGATACCCTCTTTTCGAATATACTTACGGGTATGTGTACACCGGTTATAAGCATAATGTGCTCTCTGAGCCTTCTTTCCTGCTTTGATATATACGAATTTACCGGTAAGCTTTCCCGCACGGTAAAGCAGTTGTATATATTTGCTCTCGGTCTTATTGCCACATTCTTTTCGGGAATTGTTTCCCTTAAGGGTGTTCTGGGCTCGGGAGTTGATTCTCTTACCGCGCGCGGAGTCCGTTTTGTGGTGGGCAGAGCAGTACCCATTGTAGGCGGTGCAGTGAGTGAAACCTATTCTGCTCTTGTTGCAGGTCTTTCAATGATAAAAAATACGGTTGGTGTATTTGGTATTGTTACGGTTGTACTGGGAGTTTTGCCAACGATAATGCAGATAGGTGCCTGGTTTGCGGCGTTAAGTCTGCTTGCCCTTGTAAGCGATTTTCTGGGTGTTGGTTGTATACTTAATATGCTCCGTATATTAAAGGATGTTCTTGTACTCAGTGCCGCAACAATAATATTTTCCGGAGTTATTTTTGTTGTATCGGTCGGAGTGGTTATATTCATAAGAGGTGTATAAGGTGATTAAAACCATATTATTGAATTACGGCTTTTGTGCATTGACCGGCGGTGTTTTAGAGCTTCTTCTGCCGCAAAAGTCAAGAAAAAGTATGAAAATCGTAATTGCGGTTGTGCTTATTTTTTCGGTGCTCGTTCCTGTATTAGGAGAGAACATAATTCCTGATGAGATTGATTTTAGTTTTGAAGATACAGAGAAGGCTCAATACGAAGCGCTTTTACATACTGCCAACCTTACAGAAAGGCGTATCACCTCGGAAATAAAGGAATTACTCATAAGTATAGGCATAGATGAATATGAAATATATGTGAGCACATCAGTTGAAGAAAATACTGTTTACCTTGATGAAATCTGCATAGAGGTTGATAGCCGCTACAAGGATAAAACCGAGGAAATATATAAGCTTGTGAATGATGAGTATAAGACAGTGCTTAGGGTGGAAAATGACAGAGATACTTAAGAAAATAAATACGGATAAGCTGAAAAATAAAAATGTGATTTTGATTATAACAGGACTTCTGTGTATTGTCTTGCTTTTTGCCGGAGAAATGACAGGAGATTCCGATGAAGAAAGTCGTGACTTACCATATTATGTAAGCTCCGATGAGTACATAAGGTGCGCAGAAGATAATCTCACAGAGCTTTTAGGTGAATTGAATGGTGTGGGCAAAGTGAAGGTTATGCTTACTCTCGAGAATTGTTATGAAAACGTTTATGCTAAAGGCTATTCCGCCGAAAGTAAGCGCTCAGGGGATGATCTGCAGACTCAGCAGGAGGATGAATATATAATTGTTAAAAAGGGCGGTAATAACGAAGAGTGCCTGATTGTAAAAGTATACGAGCCTACCGTAAAGGGTGTGGCAGTTGTAGCAGAGGGGGCAGGGAATGTAAATGTAAAAAATGCCATAATTCAGACAGTTTGTGCACTGTATGATATCAGCAGTGTGCAGGTTTCCGTAGAGGAAATGAATAGAAAATAATGTAAGAACAGGTGATAAAATGAATTTACTTATTAAAAGAAGACAGCTTATTCTTGCTACCCTTGTATTGGCTTTGGGTGTAGCGGTTTTTGTTAATTGGTATTATACAGGAGATACTCTTTCTGCTTCCGAGGGAGAGGAAACCACTGAGGCAAAATATATACAGAACTTAGGTGAAGCACAGTATGTAAATGCTCAGGAGAATTCAGACGGCTTTGCTCAGGCACGGCTTAGCCGACAGAAATCCCGTGATGAGGCTCTTGAAAAGCTGGAAAAAGCTCTGGAGGATGTGGAAGAGGGCTCTGAAGAAGGAAAGAAGCTTACCGCATCAATAGAAAAGCTTACAAATGAAATAAAAAAGGAGAGTGATGCAGAAACGCTTGTAAGCACTCGGCTCTCCACAGAATGTGTTGTGGTTATTAATGAGGATAAGGCGCAGGTAATTGTAGATAAGGGTGTACTTAACGAAGATACTGCTCTGCAGATTATGGAAATGGTTTCAGAAAGCACAAGGCTGGAATACGAGAATATAAGAATTACCGAAATAAAATAAAACAGGCTGATTGGTTGGGGCTCTTACGGAGCCTCAGTCAATCAGCCTGTTGTTTGTATTATTATTCCTGAAAAAGAGGTGTGGAGAAATATCTTTCTGCAGTGTCGGGAAGTATGGTAACAACTGTTTTGCCCTTACCTAATTTCTTTGCGAGCTTTATTGCTGCCGCAACATTTGTACCGCTTGAAATACCGCAGAGAATACCTTCTCGGGAAGCAAGGAGCTTGGAGGTGGTCAGCGCCTCATCATCAGTAACTATACAGATATCGGAGTATATCTCTCTGTTGAGAATGGGCGGGATAAGACCATCACCGATACCCATCTGAATGTGTGTACCGATAGAGCCACCCGAAAGAATAGCTGCATCCTCAGGCTCAACAGCCCATATTTCGATATCGGGGTTTGCTTCCTTGAGTGTTTCACCGATACCTGTTATTGTACCGCCGGTGCCTATTCCTGAGCAGAAGCCGTGAATGGGCTTTCCTACCTGTTGGAGGATTTCAACACCCGATTTGTATTTCTGGATTTCCACGTTTGCAGGATTCTCAAATTGCTGAGGAACAAAAACATTATCGTTTTCTTCCTGCATCCTGAGAGCGGTCTGCAGACATTCATCAATGCATTTTCCGATATTACCTGCATCGTGAATGAGAATAACCTCTGCACCGTAGTGCTTTACAAGCTTTCTTCTCTCCTCGCTGACAGAATCGGGCATAATGATTATTGTGCGATAGCCTTTAACTGCACCTACAAGGGCAAGACCAATGCCCTGATTTCCGCTTGTGGGCTCAACAATAATGGTGTCCTTGTTTATTTTGCCTTGCTCCTCGGCTTTTTGTATCATATTGTATGCCGTTCTCGTTTTAATAGAGCCGCCTACATTGAGACCTTCAAACTTAACGAGAATTTCAGCGCTGTTTTCATCAGTAAGATGGTTGAGGCGGATAATAGGGGTGTCTCCCATAGCCTCAAGAATGTTGTTGCAAATCATTGTAGCACCTCAATGAAATAAATTATTGATTATAGTATAAAATCATTCAGTTAATAATTCTATCATATATTTTATGACATTTCAAGGCAAAGGTTACTTAATTTCACGAAAAGGTGTAAAAAGACAAGCGATAGGGCATATTTGCCTTCGTTTCAAGATTAATGAAAAAGTTGATTGGCTTGAAAATCAGTTTTATAATCGAAAAGTGACTTATTTTATAATCCGCAACAGATTGTTATATAAAATATCCTGCAATTCTTCATCCGATAAACCGAGATCAAAAAGATATTCGAGCTCGTCCCTTTGCTTCCACATGGGGAAATCGGTGCCGAAAATAACTTTATTTGTACCATAGATATCAATAATTTCTCTTGCATCCTCTTTTTTGAGTGCGTAGAAGCTTGAGCAGGAGTCAACATAGAAATTATCGTAGACTGAAAGCCTTTGCGCCGCTTCCTTCCAAAGTGACCAACCTCCGAAATGCGCGCCGATTACAGTTAGTTCAGGGAACATTTTAAGAATTATTTCAACTCTGTTTGGGTTTGAGTTGTCAAATCGGGAATCTCCTGTGTGAAGAAGGATAGGTAATCTTTTCTTGTTGCAGATTTCAAAAATACGGACAACCTTAGGATCGTCAACCTTGAAATTCTGGATATCAGGATGAAGCTTAACTCCCTTTAAGCCCAACTCAATAAGATGCTCCGTGTCCTCCTCCAATGCTTCGCTTTCCGGATGAAGGGAGCCGAAGCCTATGAATTTTTCGGGATAACGCTGAACCTCAGAGGCAATAAAACTGTTAATGCTTTGAGCGTGGTGAGGTGTTGTAGCAACAGATGTGACAAGACATTTTTCCACACCCGTTTCGTTGCATTGTTCTATAAGCGCCCTTGATGTTCCTACGAAGCCGCAACCGTTAATGACTCCCGATTCGCTTATCTGATAAAAAGTATCAATGCTATCCGTTGCTTTACGTGCAATTTTATCGGGAAAAATGTGACAATGAGAGTCGATGATTTTAAAATTTTTGTATCTTTCTGTTTCCATTTATTATACCTTCTAAAAAAATAAAAGTCGGACGGGCAACGCCTTATGTCCGACTTTTAAAGATTATTTATTCAGTTTCAATTCTGCTCTGCTTTTTGCTGATTGTATCTGTCAATGGATTCCTCGCGCATCTTGTATTTGAGAATTTTGCCTGCGGCATTCATGGGGAATTCCTTGACAAACAAGAAATATTTAGGAACCTTGTGCCTTGCTATAGATGCATTACCGTATTCCTTCATTTCCTTTTCATCAGCCGTTTCACCCTTATGGAGGATAATCCAGGCACAGCATTCCTCACCATACTGTTCATCGGGAACGCCAACAACCTGAACATCACGTACCTTGGGATTGGTAAGGTAGAATTCCTCGATTTCTCGCGGATAGAGGTTTTCTCCACCTCGGATAATCATATCCTTAAGCCTTCCCGTAACCTTGTAATATCCGTCAGGGGTTCTCATACAGATGTCGCCTGAATGAAGCCAACCCTCGCTGTCTATCGCCTGAGCAGTTGCTTCCGGCATCTTATAGTAGCCTTTCATAATGTTAAAGCCACGTGCAACGAATTCGCCGCTCTGACCATCGGGAAGCTCACATCCTGTTTCCGGATCAATGATTTTACATTCAACACCGGGGAAGGCGCTACCGACAGTTTCAACACGATGATCAAGATCTTCGTTTACTTCGCCCATAGTACAACCGGGAGAAGCCTCTGTCTGACCGTAAACCGAAATGATTTCTCGCATATTCATTTCCACGGAAGCACGGCGCATAAGATCTGCAGGGCAGTTAGCACCTGCCATAATGCCTGTTCTCATATATGAAAAGTCGGTTTTTGCAAAGTCAGGATGATTGAACATTGCAATAAACATTGTAGGAACACCGTTGAAGCAGGTGATGCGCTCATCATTTACACAAGCAAGTGATGATTTGGGAGAAAAATAGGGGATAGGGCAAAGTGTTCCGCCGTGAGTCATCATAGATGTCATGGAAAGCACCATTCCGAAGCAATGGAACATAGGTACCTGAATCATCATACGATCAGCGGTTGAAAGATCCATTCTGTCACCGATTGTTTTACCGTTGTTCACAATATTGCGGTGTGTAAGCATAACACCCTTAGGAAAGCCTGTTGTACCGGATGTGTATTGCATATTACAAACATCATCGGGCTTTACAAGAGAGGCGCGTCTGCGAACCTCTTCTCGTGGAATAAGAGAAGAGCGGGATAACATCTGCTCCCAGTTAAGACATCCATCCATATCAAAACCAACAGTAACTACGTTGCGAAGGAAGGGAAGATTCTTGGAATATAAGGGAGAACCGGGCTCAAGAGTTTTAAGCTCAGGACAAAGCTCTTCAATAATTTCCTTGTAGTTGATATCCTTGCAGTACTCAATCATAACAAGGGTATGAGTGTCTGACTGCCTGAGAAGGTATTCTATTTCGTGGATTTTATAAGCGGTGTTAACAGTAACAAGAACGGCACCTATTTTGGTTGTTGCCCAGAAGGTGAGGAACCACTGGGGAACATTGGTTGCCCAGATTGCTACATGGTCGCCCGCCTTAACTCCGAGAGAAATCAGCGCGGCAGCACATTCATCAACATCGCGGCGGAACTGCTCATAAGTTCTTGTGTAATCAAGAGTGGGATACTTGAATGCATATTGATCGGGGTACTTTTCTGCCATTTTGTCAAGTACATCAGAAAAGGTTGCATCAATAACATCATATTTTTTCCATACGAAGGTGCCTGTCTTGTCACGGTTGTAATATGCACGATCATAAACCTTCTTTTCACGACCTAAGGATGAAATATAGTTTGTGAAGTGGGTAAGCACAATATCGGCATCGCTGATGTTTTCGTTCCATGCAGCACATATAAAGCCTTCGTAATTAAGTGAAGAAAGAGAGTTCAATAATTTTTCAACATCTAAATCGCCTTCACCGATTAAAACGGTCTTCCCATCCTTCATATCTCCCAAACGAACATATTTAATGTACGCGCCAAGATTTTTTATGGTGGTTTCAGCAGTTTCGCCTGCATCAAAATATGTTCCTCTTACGTTCCACGATACACCGATAGCCGCGGAAGCAAAATGATTTATCACACTGATTACATTTTCTGTTCTTGCAAGGTAACCGACAGTTTCAAATAAAATATTAACATCACTTGCCTGAGCACGTTTAATTGCCGCAGACATTTTTTGGTCGAGCACGTCAAAGGCGATGTTTTTTTCTGTGTGGACAATAACATTTTCGATACTTGAGGCGGCTGCCAGATTCACATATTTATCAACAAGCTCAGCTGTGGTCTTTTCGCTTTCAATGGGATCGGGCATACGGAGTGCCGAAACAGAAAGGTTTCTGTTAACGAGCTTTCTTTTGGCATCGGCAATGCGGTCACGTCTTAATACGCTGTCGTGGTGGTCGCTTCGCTCTTTTATTGCATCGTAGATTTCAAAACCTTCAAAACCATAGTCAAAGGCATAACGACAGGTATCAAGAAATGAGGCTCGACTTACATTTTTAGTCGAAAATACAATTTTCATATTATGCCTCCTCGAATACGATTTTGTTTAATGCATTGATATATGCTCTGATGCTTGCGGCAACAATATCGGTTGAAGTGCCGTTACCGGAATAAAGCTTTCCTTTGTTGCGAAGTCTTACAAGAGCAGAGCCGAGAGCCTCTTTTCCCTCAGTTACGGATTGTACCTGGAAATCATCAAGCTCGTAGTGATGACCTATGCATTGTTCGATTGCACGGAAAACAGAGTCAATAGGTCCATCTCCGTTGCTTACGCCGCAGATGATTTCATCGTTGCACTTTAAAGTAACCTGGGACATAGAGGTTGATATATTACTGCTGGTGGTTGTGTATGTTTCAAAGTGATAAGTGGAGGGTGCCTGCATTGCTGAGCTTGCTATTATTGCTTCGAATTCTTTATAGCCTACTGCGCCCTTCTTTTCGCATACCTGCTTGATAACCTTGTGAACATTACCAACATCGGAATCCGAAAGCTCATAGCCTAATACAGTGGCAGCCTGAGCAATCTGAACAATTGTAGAATCAGAGTCTATCAGAATCTTTTTGCCTTCGCTTATTGCTTTGTTGTTATCGTATGCATCATGGTTAATGCTTGATAACATATCCTCAATGCTGGAATGAATTTTTGTGTTGTTAAGCTTGATTTCAGCATCTATCTGTGTGCCGCAGGTGTTTATTGCATCGGAAATCTCACCGGTAAGAAGAGCGTTTTTGCCTGTCATTGCACATTTAAGACCGTCAGCACCATTTTTAATTGCAGAAAAAGCAGATGCAACTGCCATATTTATGCGATCTGATATCTGTACGTAAACGGGAATGCTGACTGCGTTCTTTACCTTTGATACCAATTCTGCAATATTATCGGGAGTTGAAATGCCTGCATCATCACAGAGTGTGATAATACTTGCTCCGCATGCTTCAGCTTCCTTGACTGCGGAAATGAGGAAATCCTCATCTGCTCTTGTTGCATCAAGTGCGGAGAATTCTACATCGGAGCAAAGAGCTTTTGCTCCCTTGATAAGCTCAGTTATTTTTTCAAGCATTTTTGCCTGCTTTATATGATAGGTGTATTCCATTTGTATTGTGGATACAGGAAGCTCGACCTGAAGACGGGGATTGCGTGCATCCTTGATGCACTCCCAGGCTACGGATACATCCTCACTGTTGAATCCCACAGGGATTGCGATAACAGCGTCCTGTATATTCTGTGCGATTGTTTTGTAGATGATTTTATCTTCGCAAGGGGATTTTACTGCAGGAATTTCAATTGTATCAACACCGATTTTGTTGGCACAGTTTGCAATTGCTGATTTCTCACGGAATAGCAAGGATATAGCTCTGTCCTCCGAAATCTTTTTAAGTGTGATGTCTGAAATAAATATTTTTTTCATCTTACTCATCCTTTCAGCAGTTACTAATATATTATGTAATAAAATAAACCTAAAAAAAGTCCCCGAGATTAAAAATCTCAGGGACGAATTTAATAAATAAATCCGCGGTACCACCCCGCTTACTGCATGTGCAGTCACTCTTTAGGACTCTGATAAAGTCTGTAGCCATGGTAACGGGGCTGCCGTAGCTTCTTACACGAGGTATCGGTTGGGAAGCTCTGCTCCGGAACGAGACCGAGTTTTCGCAACAGACTGACTTGCACCATACGTCAGCTCTCTTGACTGTCAAACCGAAAAAACGTAATTCCTTCATTGCATTTAAAATATATGGGTGAATAATACCATTTTCTGATTGCTTTGTCAACATTTTTTTGCTTTTTTGTGTGCTTTTTAGTACGAAATCATATTATGGAATAAGCCACCTGTTTTAGTCCGGTAAATTCTGCGACTCTTTATTATTTGATTTTTTTTAGAAATTTGAAGTTTTTTTGAAAATATTCTATTGACATCGTGTTTCTTTTGTGTTATCCTTTTTGCATCAAAATATTGCAAATAAATGCTATGACGAAGACGGTTGAAAATCTCATCTTTCAGAGAGTCGGCGGTTGCTGTGAGCCGATAGGTGCTTTTTCTGAACCCATCCCTTCCGAGCTGAAAGCCCGAACGATTATTTATTCAGTAGACGCTTTCCGAGAATGCTGCGTTAGTGCAACGGGGTTGATAGACTCCATGAGGGGCAGTTTTTACTGCAATTTGAGTGGTACCGC
>JAZSCI010000028.1:0-2203 GCA_045602865.1 Acutalibacteraceae bacterium | reverse complement strand
GGTGCAATGTGTGGCAACGGCGATTTAGGCGTTGTTTTTGACAATGATGAAAAGGATCTTATTATCCACATTTCCAAATGCGATTTCTGGAAATTTGTTCCGGGCACCCACAAGGATGGCGGTATAAAAACTGTGGGAAATATCCGTATTAAGGATATCGATCTGAAAAACTACAACATAAAGCAGTATTTTGACAAGGGGCTTCTTGAATGTAAATTCGGAGAAACAGAAATGGAGTTTTTTGTAGCTCCCGAAAACCTTATTTATTTTCAGATAAAAGTACCCGAAAATCAAAAAACTCATACTGTTGAATTTGAGCTTCCCGATACTTGTGACTCGGAAAATTCAGTTTTTGAAGAAAACGGAATTAAATGTGCTTCCCGTAAATTCTCGGGCGGTGAGGTGGACAGAGAGTCTGCGGTAGCCGTTAGTATGAAGGAGCTTGATTCTGCTCGTTACTGTGTGTCGGTCGTTACAAATTTTGATGATAATGAATATATAAACAAAAGCCTTGAAATGGCATCTTCCTGTGATTACGATGCCGACAAAGCACGCACACAGGACAAATGGCAGAAATTCTTTTCTGCTTCAAGGGTTACGCTTGAGGATAAGGAAATTGAAAAATTCTATAATTCAAGCCTTTACCACCTTGCAGGATGTATGGGCAACAAAGAATTTCCACCCGGACTTTTCGGTAATTTCGTAACAGATGATTTCTTCCCCTGGGCAGGAGATTATCATATGAATTATAACTACGAGGCACCCTATTATTGCATTTTCTCGGCTAATCATCCCGAACTCTTTGACGGCTATATGGCACCTGTCAATGATATGAAGGAAGAAGCAACGAGAATGGCAGGTCTTTTTAATTGCAGAGGATATGCCTTTCCTGTAAGCTTCGGACCAAAGGCTCTCGATGTTTATTCTATGCCCGAGTGCAAGGAGCACGGCATCCTCTTTCTGGGACAGAAAAGCCACGCGGCTTATGCCTGCGTAATTCCTATTATGCATTGGTTTTCAACCTATGACAAGGCTTATGCCCTTGAGAATTATTATGATTTTGTTCTGAATACCGCTGCATTCTGGGAGGATTATCTTGTCAAGGAAAAGGGCAGATATGTAATCAAGGGTGATGCCGCCCACGAAATCCCTTACTACAGAGGCGAAAAATTCAGAGCTATTACTCATATAGGACAGATAAACACCATAAATGCAATTAACTCTCTCGGTCTTGTAAAGCTGTTGTTTAAGGGTGTTTACGATATGGCAAGGGAGCTTGGTCTCAATTCCGAAAAATATGCCTTGTGGGAGGATATCAACAAAAATCTCAGTGATTTCCCCACCTTTATCAAGAAAGGTAAAAAATGCTTCAGATATGCGAAATTCGGTATTCATTGGAGAGATGATAATACAGTAGGTCTTCAGCATATTTATCCTGCATCCCAGATAGGTCTTTCTTCTGATGAAAAGCTTCTGAAAATTGCTAAGAATACATATTTTATCAACGACAGAAGACTTGATGACAACGGCTCAAACTCTTACCTTCCTGCAGGTGCGCGAATAGGTGTAGATCCTGATTTCCTTATTGAGGGAATACATCAGAATATCAAGGAGTTTGCACTTCCCAACAGACTTTTCAGACACCACGGAGGCGGTATTGAGCATCTTACGACAGTGCCTGTTACCATTAACGAAATGCTTATGCAAAGCCACGAGGGAATTATAAGAATTTTCCCTTGCTGGAATATGTCAATGTCAGCAGCCTTTGAGAATCTTCGTGCAGACGGAGCATTCCTTGTATCTGCGGAAAACAAGGGCGCCAAGGTTACAAGTCTTAAGATAAAAAGTCTTAAGGGCAGGAGCTGTAAGGTTGAGTGTAAGAATATAAAATCTGTAGTAAATACGGCAGATAATAAAGCTATTCCCTTTGAAAGAAACGGAAATATAGTTTCTTTTGAAACAGAGGCGGATGCTGAATACATTCTCATATAAAAATCCATAAATGGAGGTAGAATATTATGGACAGAAAATTAAAAATAGGTGTTTTTGGTGCAAGAAGAGGTTGCGGCATTGCCCAGGGCATCACACTTACAGAGAAGGCATATATAAGTGCCGTATGTGACTATGATGAAAGCACATACGAGGGCATTTCAAAATATTGCTGTGAAGAAACAAAGTTTTTCACGGATTTTGATGAGTTTAT
>JAZSCI010000027.1:0-2508 GCA_045602865.1 Acutalibacteraceae bacterium | reverse complement strand
ATCTTCATAGTTTCCCGAACCTTATCTGCAGGAAGCTTAAGAACCTCTGAAAGCTCCTCAACGGAGGGTTCTCTGCCATTTTCCTGAAGGAAATGGCGGGATTCACGCATAATCTTATTAATCGTTTCCACCATATGAACAGGAATCCGGATTGTTCTTGCCTGATCAGCAATAGCACGGGTAATTGCCTGGCGAACCCACCATGTAGCATACGTAGAGAATTTAAAGCCCTTCTTATAGTCGAACTTTTCTGCTGCTTTAACCAGACCTTTATTACCCTCCTGGATGAGGTCAAGGAACTGCATTCCTCTGCCCACATACTTTTTCGCAATACTGACAACCAGACGAAGGTTAGCTTCTATAAGATCGTGCTTAGCACCATCAGCCTTCTTGATATTATTGATACATATGTCAAATTCATTTCTCTCTGCAGATGTAAGGACAACCTTTTCAAGTAAATTCTCAGCTTTCTCAACATCTGAAGATTTATCAGAGCCTGCATTCTGAACGACAAAATCAATCTCCTGGGATGTAAGGATTGTTTTTTCCTTGAGAAGCTTTTCGGCGGCGGCGCCTTCTTCGGTTTCCAAAACAATGGGTAAAGCAAACTTAACCTGATCTACAGCTGAGATACCGGCTTTGTCAAGAAGTTGAATAACTTTACTAAAATCTGATTCGTTCTGAGAACCCGAGTTCTGAAGAACAAACTCAATATCCCGGGGTGTAAGAATAGTTTTTCCTTCAAGAAGCTGCTTTATTGACTCGGCATCCTTAGCGCCCTGATCTATAGTTATAGCGAGTTCAATCTCCTGCTCGGGCTTAAGGAGAGGTATCCTTCCTATTTCCTTAAGATAAACCTTTACAGGATCATCGTTACTCTTGGACTTTCCGTCATCATCACTATCATCAACGATTTTAGCCTCAGCATCAAAGTTAAAAGCCTCAAGCATCTCTTCACCAAGATCATCAACAATCTCTATGCCGTTTTTCTCAATAATTGCATAGAGCTTTTCCATTTCATCAATGTCGAAGCCTTCTATAGAAAGTGCAACATCATCAATATCACTTATCGTAAGCTTATTGGTTATTTTACCTTTCTCGATCAGTTCTTTGATTTTAGAATTTTTCTCCAGCATTTCCATAATCTTAAACCTCTTTCACAAAACTTATAATCACTCATCTGTCCGTAACGAGTTGAAAAGTGCAAGAAAGCTTTCATCATTCATCTCTGACGGTGAGGGAGCTTCGCGCCTCTTCTTTTCATCCTCAAGAACGCTGATACAGTCTTCAAACTCAGCCGTAGTATTTGAAATCATCGCCTGTTTGGTTAGCAATCGTGCTACCGAATTTATTTCTTCCGATGTTAAATACTGACCTAAATTTGATATATCCGTACTCTCATCCTCTTCAAGACGAGCTATTACCACATTAAAAATACGCTTATTTACAGGCGTAACAAATAAATCACAAGGAAGCCTGTCCTTGTACTTTTTATAAAATGCACCATTATTCAGAAGAGTTACGAGAACAACATCCTCTGCTCTCGCAGCTCTGATATTCTTCAGTCTTTCAGGATCGGCTGCTACCTCAAGCGCTCTCGCCTGATTTTGAATATCAGCAAATACAATTTTCTCTTTTTTTCTGTTCTCTTTTTCAGAAACAGAGCGTATCTGTTGTAAAATGGCATCCTTTGTAATGCCCAACTCATCGGCAAGCCGTGATGCATACACATCCCTTTCGATGGCATCCGAACGAGCAAGAAGCTTCGATGCTTCACGAAGGAAATTCAATCTTCCATCATCTGTAGCAATCAGATGTCTTTCCCTGATTTTTGAAAGCTTGTACTCAGTATCGTTATCAGCAGCGTTAAGAAGCTTTTCAAAAACTGCTCTACCCTTTGTTTTTATAATCTCATCAGGGTCCTTGCCGCCTTCAAGGCGAATAACCTTCACCTTTACGCCTGTCTTGGAAAACAACTCCATAGCCGCTCTTACAGCCTTCTGCCCTGCTTCATCCGAGTCATAGCATAGATTAACCTCATCTGCATATCTTGAAATAAGGCTGACCTGCTCAGGGGTAAGGGCCGTTCCCAAACCTGCAACGGCATTTTCAAATCCGGCACTATGCAAGGCTATAACATCCATATAGCCCTCACAAAGGATTATTTTCCTCTCGTTGCCGTTTTTGGCATAATTCATAGCATAGAGTTCATTACTTTTCTTATACACAAGGGTATCGGAAGTATTAATATACTTAGGCTTACTGTTATCAAGCACACGACCTCCGAATGCAACAACATTACCTCTCAAGTCAATAACGGGAAACATAACCTTTGCTCTGAAGGCATCAAAATAATGCTTTTTCCCGTTCTTATCACTTACACGCAGAAGATTTGCCGCAACAAGCTCATCACGATTGAAGCCTTTTCCCTTAAGATGAGTTTCAAGCTCGTTCCACCCATCGGGAGCGGCACCTAAACCGAAATGCTTTATCATTTTCGGTGAAACA
>JAZSCI010000026.1:0-5053 GCA_045602865.1 Acutalibacteraceae bacterium | reverse complement strand
ATAAACGATGATTTTCGGCTTCTTGGCAAAGAGCTTGAAAAGAGTGTAGAGGTAGTGTATCTTTGTCGCACCCTTGATGGTGGTGTGAATTCAGGGATATTTACCAAAATATCGTATGGTCTTCATATGTTTACCCAGATGTATCATCTTGCAACCTCAAGAATATGTGTTCTTGATTCCTATAGCCCCGTTGTAAGTGTGCTCAATCACAAAAAAGAGCTTAAGATATTCCAGATATGGCATTCAATCGGAACACTCAAGCAATTTGGTTGGCAGATTCTTGACAGAGGCGAGGGCAGCGGAAGTCATCTTGCAGAGGGAATGAAAATGCATCGTAATTACGATGTTGTCTACTGTGCAGGAATGGAATACAGAGATGTTTTAGCAGAGGGCTTCAATATGTCACCTGATAAATTCAGGATTTTTACCCTGCCCCGTATAGATTTGCTTAAGGATGAGGATTATAATTTTATAACAACACAAGAGATTTTTGAACGATACCCACAGTTGAGAAATAAACCGAATGTTGTGTATGCTCCCACTTTCCGTAAGGATGAAAGTGAGTTTGAAAAGCATTTTGAAAATCTTACCCGTGTGTTTGATTTTGATAAATATAATCTTGTGGTAAAGCTTCACCCCTTATCAAAAACCACCTTTAAGGATGACAGAATAATCTTCGATAAGGCTTTTTCTACCTTCCAGATGCTTACAATTGCAGATAAGCTTATAAGCGATTATTCCTGTGTGGTTTATGAAGCAGGCGTGAAGGGTATCCCTCTTTATTTCTATAATTTTGACTTTGGAAATTACGAGAATGTGAGAGGTCTTACTATTGATTACAATGATCTTCCCGGCTTTAAGGAGTCCGATGCCGCCGCTCTTGTGGAAAGCCTTGAAAAAACCTATGATTATGATTATCTCAAGGAGTACATAAGCAGGTATATTGAAAATACGGATGATTGTGCCCGTAAGATGGCAGAAGATATACTTAACTATAAATAAATAAAAAAATCGACCTTGGACATAAAATCCAAGGTCTTTTTGTTTACTTGTTTCCCGAAAGCCTTTGGCATAGCTTCAATGCATTGATTATGGGGACAATCAGTAATCCGCAAATAAAATTGCTTATGCCGTGAATAAGGTCCATAGGCAGCCCGGCTGCAATCCACGAAATAGTGGCTTCAAAATTCATATTAAACAGTAAAGCCTGTGCAGGTGCATAGAGTATTCCGAACAACATTCCGTGCATTCCGCACATAAGCATATAAACAAACGGTGCATAAGCCTTATGGGGATTTACGGGGATAATCATAACAACACACCATAAAATTGTCCATATATACAGATATGGTATCCACCAGGTGGCAAAGCCGTTGAGAAGCCCGGTAAGTAATACGAAAATATATATTGGATACAAAGCTTTTTTTCTGTATACAACTGTTATTGCTACAATGAAAACACCGATAAGGTGAATGTTAGGGAGTATGTCCATTATAACCTTTGAGGCATACATAAGAGCTCCCAGCATAGCAAATATAGTGGCTTCCTTGATGGTTAGCTTCATTTCTCTATCTTGAACGAGTATTGGGCATTTTCATCAATTTCTGTCTGGTCAACTCCTGAGGAGGCATATTCGCCGTTTACATAAAATGCCCAATATGTCTTTGTGGCATCATAATCAGCAGTAACCCCGTTTACGGATTTTACATAAAGACCGTAATCTCCGGCTTCGCCATCAATAAGCTCAAGCTTCAGGAGTGCATCGCCTACGGTTTTTTCATCCGTTTTGATAAGGAAGCTGTCTGTTTCTCCGTTTTCGTATGTAACGGAAAAATCAAAAGAAAGCTTACCTTCACCGAGCTCTGTAACAGAAGCCTTCTCTGTTTCGGAGGAAAGGGTAGTTTCAGGGGTGGTCAGGGTGTTGTTGTCACTGCATCCGCCCAACAATACTGTAGCCGCAATAAGCATTGTTACGAGGAAAAGTGACAACGCTTTTTTTTGCGTTGTTTTTTTCTTCATAAAAATTCTCCTAAAATAAAATTTCTCTCCTATGCAGGCACTCGCTACAGATGTTTTTCATCACGGAGAAATGTTACTGACGGGTATTTCGACTTAGTGCGACCTTTTATCGCCTTCTCGGTTTCCCAATGGCTTGTCCCTGATTTGCGGCATCAGGTAGATAAAAAGCAGATATGTGCACATCACGGCGACGGGCTCGTTCAAGAATTGCACTTGATTCCCCTTACAGCGGGGATATTCTATCATATTTCATCGGAATAATCAACCTCCGACAAAAATGTGACAAATTTTTTGTGCCTTGTGGAGTAAAATTTCAGTGTTTACACAGGAATGTATAAAAGGAGGTATGAATATGCCTGTGATATTAAAAAGTAAAGATGATGTAATGGCGGCATTTATAAAGGGGGATATAGACCATCATACGGTGCCCGAAATAAGAGAAAGTATTGATGATGCAATATTGTCAAAGGAGGGCTTATCCTTACTTGTTCTTGATTTCGGAGATGTAAGCTTTATGGATAGCTCGGGAGTAGGGCTTGTAATGGGCAGATACCGTATTGCTTCTGCCAGAGGAATCACACTGCGGGTTGATAATCTCAGCGAAAGAGATTTTAAGGTTATGAAAATGTCGGGCATTGAAAAGCTTGCAAAAATAAACAAGAAAACAGAAAAGAGGTAAAGATATGAAAAAGATAAATCAACTTAAAATGACCTTTGACAGCCGCTCTGTGAATGAGTGCTTTTCACGCGTGGCAGTGGCAGCATTTGCTTCGCAGCTTGATATGACCGTTGAAGAGCTGGGTGACATCAAAATGATTGTAAGTGAGGCGGTAACCAATTGTATAGTTCACGGATATAAGGAAAAAATCGGTAATATTTACATAACCTGTACCGTGTATGAGGAGGGGATTATCCGTGTTTCCGTTCGTGACAGAGGTTGCGGAATCCCCGATATAAAACAAGCTATGGAACCGCTTTTTACAACAGTGGGGGGAGATCGCTCGGGGCTGGGCTTTTCCGTTATGGAAAGCTTTTCGGACAAGCTCCGTGTCCGTTCAAAGGTGGGGGTAGGTACTACTGTAACCTTTGATAAAAAAATTCAGGGAAAAGACAGATGAAGAGCCGGCAGGAGCAGATAGAGAGCAATCTGGGACTGGTTCATTCCTGCGCACAGAAATTCAGGAACAGAGGAATAGAATATGATGATTTGTTTCAGACCGGCTGCATCGGTCTTATGAAAGCCGTTGATGGCTTTGACAAGGAGAGGGGCTTTGCCTTTTCTACCTATGCCGTGCCCGTAATACTTGGTGAAATAAAAAGACTTTTTCGTGATGGCGGTGCCGTGAAGGTAAGCAGAGCCCTTAAGGAAAAAGCCCGATTGGTACAAAAAGAGCGGGAGCTTTTTATTCAACGGACAGGCTGTGAGCCGACTGTTGGTGAATTGTCAGAGCTTATGGGCTTGTCTTCGGCAGAGATAAGTGAGCTTTTGCTTGTAAGCTCTCCCGTTGTTTCTCTGACAGAATTTTTTGGCGATGAAGAGGGGGGACAACGGGAAATTCCGGTAGAAAGCTGCGAAAATGCATTAACGGAAGCACTTACACTTGAAGAATGTGTTTCTCAGCTTACGGAGAACGACAGAAGAATTATAGAGCTCAGGTTTTTTGCTTCACGTACCCAGAGCTGCGTGGCAGAAATTTTAGGTATGACACAGGTGCAGGTGTCCCGAAGAGAAAAGCAAATTCTTCGTGATTTGCGCGAAAAAATGACCGTTTAATGCTATTTCACAAAAGTAATGGCGAAAAAGCTTAAAGAATGTTAAATTCGACAAGGTAAAAAATTGCAAATATACTTGAAAAAAGCAGAAGGTTGTTATAAAATATATTCGGTAAAAAATTAACAATTTCAAAGGAGAAATTAAAAATGGGACTTTTAAACAAGAAAACTGTTGATGACATCAACGCAAAAGGTAAGAAGGTTCTTGTTCGTTGTGATTTCAACGTTCCGCTCAAGGACGGCGTAATCACAGACGAAAATCGTATCACTGCTGCTCTCCCCACCATTCAGAAGCTTCTTGCAGATGGTGCAAAGGTTATTCTTTGCTCTCACCTCGGTAAGGTAAAGAACGGACCTAACGAGAAGGAATCTCTCGCTCCCGTAGCAAAGAGACTTTCTGAGCTTCTCAACAAGGATGTTGTTTTTGCTGCAGATGATGTTGTAGTTGGCGACAATGCAAAGAAGGCTGTTGCTGAAATGAACGATGGTGATGTTGTTCTTCTTCAGAACACTCGTTTCCGTCCTGAGGAGACAAAGAACGGCGAAGCATTCTCCAAGGAGCTTGCATCTCTTTGCGACATATATGTAAACGATGCTTTCGGCGCTGCTCACAGAGCTCACTGCTCAACAGTTGGTGTAGCTTCATTTGTTGAAGAGGCTGCTGTTGGTTACCTTATGGGTAAAGAGCTCAAGTACCTCGGCAATGCAGTTGAGGATCCTCAGAGACCTTTCGTTACTATCCTGGGTGGTGCAAAGGTTGCTGACAAGCTTAATGTTATTGAGAATCTTCTCAATAAGGCAGATACACTTATCATCGGTGGCGGTATGGCTTACACATTCCTTGCTGCAAAGGGCTACAGTGTAGGTACATCTCTCCTTGATGAGACAAAGATTGATTACTGTAAGGATATGCTTGCAAAGGCAGAGGAGAAGGGCGTTCAGATTCTTCTTCCCGTTGATGTTACTATCACAAAATCCTTCCCCGATCCTATCGATGCTGAAATCGAGGTTAGCGTTTGTGATGCTGACAAGATTCCTGCAGATATGATGAGCCTTGATATCGGTCCTAAGACTGCAGAGCTTTATGCAGAGGCAGTTAAGTCCGCAAAGACAGTTGTTTGGAACGGACCTATGGGCGTATTTGAGAATCCTATCCTTGCTAAGGGTACAATTGCTGTTGCAAAGTCTCTTGCACAAACAGATGCAGTTACAATCATCGGTGGTGGCCATTCCGCAGCTGCTGTAAACACTCTTGGCTTTG
>JAZSCI010000025.1:0-14556 GCA_045602865.1 Acutalibacteraceae bacterium | reverse complement strand
ACCGCTTGCGGCTGTGGGATAAATTCCCGTCGTGTGGTCAACAAAATAGGTGTCAAAACCACTCTTTTTTATCTCCTCAAGGCTAAGGTTTCTTGTGAGCTGATAAACAATCGTACCAATCATCTCAAGATGAGAAAGCTCCTCGGTGCCTACATCCGTCAGAAGGCCTTTAAGTTCGGGATACGGCATAGCAAAGCGCTGGGAAAGATAGCGCAATGATGCACCCAGCTCACCATCGGGACCGCCGTACTGGCTTATAATAATCTGAGCCAGCTTAGGATTGGGATTCTTGATGTTTACCGGATATTGAAGCTTTTTTTCATAAACAAACATAAATCAACAGATGCCTCCTTCAATGTCCCACGGCCACGGATCGCACAGCCAGTCAGCTTCCTCTGAGCTGTGTGCAGTAAGCGGTCCGTATTTTCTTTCAAACTCGCTTTTAAGCACAGCAGCCTCCTTGGTGTATTTACGGAACATTTCGTTTGCTGTATGGTCGCAGGGATGTGTGTCCAGATATACGTGCAGCTCCCATGCGGCGAATTGCACGGCAGAAAGCTTGTTGAGCAGCTTTTGTCTGTCATTCATTGCATATACTCCTTCCGTGGAAGGGCTTGTTAAGCGTGGTAAAGAGTGTGCCTTCCATTAAGGCTCTTTCCGGGGAGTATGCCGTTTTGTCAAGCTGGAACGGCACATAAGCCATTGTGACAACGGGATTCTCCGGAAGAGCGGTTGTAACACAGTTGCAGGGGCAGTCTCTTGAGGGAGTAGCCCTTGTAATATCAACCATATTAAAGTTGTATTTGTCCATTATAATTCTCCTTTTTAGGTGAATAGAGCACAAGTGCTCTCGTTACATTATATGGACAATGTGGTAATGTGTGAAAGCTTTATAAACCGAACCAACAATATCACCAATAATTGCACCTGTTATTTATTAGTATAACTCACGCAAAAAATAATGTAATTGACTGGTCTGACACCTTACAATCACATTATACAAGGTTAATCACTTGAAATGGTTGTTTGTCGGGGAAAAACTTTAAAAGCTCTCTGTTAAGAGTATCTGTGGCATATAGAACGGATTTTTATGTGAATTTCCTGAAAGCACTAATAATGGGACAATATAATCTTGAAATAGGGACGGGAAATGATATATAATAACAGTAAGCATATATACAGAAAATGCTTGGCAGGATTAACTATGTTATTTCAATCGAGTCCCATAACGAAGAAATGAAAATGTATCGGGATTGGTTGATAAGGAACAGATAAAAACTTGAATTTAAAGCGGGAGGGGACTTTGTGCCGTTACAGATTGTGCGTAATGATATAACCAGAATGAAGGTTGATGCCATTGTAAATACCACTAATGAGGAAATGGTGGGCTATAGCGGTGTTGATCTGGCGGTTCACAAGGGAGCAGGGCAGATGCTGGATATTGAGTGTGCCGCAATTGCACCTCTCGGTCTGGGTACTGCAAAAATAACAAGGGGATATAATCTTGATGCGAAGTATATTATTCATACCTCGGGCCCTGTATGGCAGGGCGGTCTGATGGGGGAGAGTATAATTCTCCGTTCTTGTTATATAGAGTCTCTGAAGCTTGCCGTTGAATATGGTTGTAGCTCTGTTGCCTTTCCCCTTATATCATCAGGTGCTTACGGATATCCTAAGGACCGGGTGCTCAGATTTGCAACTCAGGTAATATCGGAGTTTCTCCGTGACCACGAATTAATGGTGTACCTTTGTGTGTTTGACAGAACGTCTTATGAATTCAGTAAAACTCTATTCTCAGAAATCAGCGAAATCATTGAGAGCGATAGTTTTAATGATTACGGGGATATGGCGATGGAGTTTTCCGGACCATCGGAAGTTTTTCCGCGAATGGCAAGAAGTGCTTCTGTCAGGAAGAGCGCTTCCCCAATATGCACGGAATTGTATGATTCGGAGACAGGCAGTGCAAGGGGCAAGAGTCTTCAGGAGTATATGAAGGCTATGGACAAGCCTTTTGCCTATAAGCTTTTTGACCTCATTGATGCCCGCGGAATGACAGATGTTGAATGCTACAAAAAGGCAAACGTGGATAAAAAGACTTTTTCAAAAATCAAATGTAATGCCGATACCTACAAGCCCTCAAAACAGACTGCAGTTGCCTTCGCAATTGCGCTTGAGCTGAATCTTGATGAAACCCAGGATTTATTGGCATCGGCAGGGCTGACCTTATCCCGCAGCTTTAAATTTGATAAAATAATCCGCTATTTCATTCAGAAGGGCGTATACGATATATTTGAAATAAACGAAGCATTGTTCGAATTCGATCAGGTGCTGTTAGGAGTGTAATGTTATGCTGAAATTTATATGCTATCCCAAATGTACTACATGTCAGAGGGCAAAAAAGTGGCTTGATGATAATAATATTGAATATGAATTAAGAGATATTAAGCTCCATAATCCTACTTTTGAAGAGTTGAGTGAATGGTACAACAAAAGCGGATTACCCTTAAAGAAATTTTTTAATACAAGTGGTCTTCTTTATAAATCGATGGAGCTTAAAACCAAGCTGCCGACTATGACCGAGGATGAAATGTTAAAGCTTCTGGCGACAGATGGTATGCTTGTGAAACGCCCCATCTTAGTCGGTGATGATTTCGTGCTGGTTGGGTTTAAGGTGGCAGAATGGGAAGAAACAACTAAATAATTTGTCTCCCGTCAAGCGACCATTTTAATTGAATAACCAACTATAATGTGATTGTAAGGTAAGGGTAAATGCAATAAACCTAAACCCGCAATCACATTATTTTTTGGGAGGAATTTAAAATGGAGAAAACAAACAGAAACACAAACGAAATCAAAGGCAACGGCATCACAGAGCTTGTGTTCATTCTTGACCGCAGCGGGTCAATGGGTGGACTTGAAAGGGATACTATCGGCGGCTTCAATGCTATGATTGAAAAGCAGAAGAAGCAGGAGGGCGAGGGCTTTGTTTCAACGGTGCTTTTTGACAATGTAAGTGAGGTCATTCACGACAGAGTCAAGCTTTCAGATATCAAGCCAATGACAGAGAATGATTACTATGTAAGAGGCTGCACTGCTCTTATTGATGCTATAGGCGGAGCTATTCACCATATCGGAAATGTGCATAAATATGCCCGTTCTGAAGATGTGCCCGAGCACACAATGTTCATTATCACAACCGACGGTATGGAGAATGCAAGTCGCAAGTATACATCCGATAGGGTAAAGGAAATGATTCAGCGACAGAAGGAAAAATACGGATGGGAATTTCTCTTTATAGGTGCAAATATTGATGCGGTTGAAACTGCCGCACAGTATGGCATTGATTCTGACAGAGCGGTTAATTATCATGCTGATTCCAGGGGCACGGGTATTGTTTATGAAACTGTTTCCAGGAGTATCTGCAAAATGCGTTCAAATGCTCCTCTCGAGGCTGACTGGAGCGAGGAAATCAACAGGGATTACAATAAAAGGAATAAAAAACGTTAAAAAATATCCGGAACACCTTTGAAAGCACCAAGAATGGTACAGTTAATATGGTAGAATATAATCACCATATAAGGAAAGGATGGTTTTTATGTCGAAATGCGGCTATACCCACTACGATAACCGCGGACGCAAGACAGGTAACTCGACTCCCGGTTTGTTCGGAAACATCAATCACCGTGACAGCAAAGGGCGTAAGACCAGGGAAAGCACACCGGGACTCTTTGGTACTCTGAATTATAAAAAGAAATAAAAGTGTGCCGTAATCTCGGGGAATCAGGCGTAAGCCATACTGAATTTAGTTGTAAGGAGATTGTATTATGAACGAAGCCCATAAAAAATTTATTGAAACCATTATCGGTAAGCTGGAGGAGATTAAGTCTGAAAAGGCGTTTGACTCGGCTGAGGAATATGTGTCTTATCTTGAATCCTTAAAGGAAAAGTATGAAGATATTCTTGAAGAGCTTGAGGATGATATCTCCAATCTTGAAACCGCCATTGACTATCTTGAACTGGTGGAGGATGAGGATGACAAGGAAAATTATCTGGATTGTGCAATAGATTCTTTGTCAGATATCATATACTAAGGGAGCGATATTATGGATTGGAATCTTAATGGTAAGATTTCTTTGTCAAAAAATATCGGCAATTTAATGTACTGAAGCATTATTGCGAAAAAATCAGGGATGTAAAAAACGAAAGCTTTTTACATCCCTTTTACTGTTGGTATTGAATTTTGTTTTATGTATTTAGTTTTCAAAAGCCCACTTCTGTTGCATAATAACTGCAGGCACATAGTCGTTTTCTCTTGTGTAGAATGCGGTTATCAGCTCGCCGTTGTCAAGCTCAATTGTGGAAGGGTAGCCAAGGTCATCCGTGTCCTTGCCTTCAAAGATGACACTTTCATCACTCCAGGTTTCACCATCATCGGTGCTGAATACCGCCCATATACCGTAGGGCTTGCTTCTGTGTGAGAATGTAGACATTAACACTCCCGATGAATGTCGGAATAAGTGTGCGGGCGCTCCGCTGTCATCCCGTAAAATCTGCCTCGGCTTGCTCCAGGTAACGCCGTTATCGTAGGAAACGGTCTGGTAAAGAGTGAACAACGTTTCATCCTGGTTCTCTGCACGGAGATGGCATATAATTTTTCCGTCAGAAAGCTGAATTGCATGTGGCTCGTAGAAATAAATGTCCTTGAATTCCTCATAATTATATATGCCCATTTTGCCGCGCAAGGTCATTTCGCCGGTTTCGGTATCAACTATGTGCGCTTCAATGTGATTGTGGACACCCAGTCTTCTGCCAATCCACAGTACCGTGCCGTCATTAAGAACAATAGGTCCGTGAGGTGAGGAAACGGGGGATTTGTATATCTTACCGAAGGTTTCGCCACAGTCCTTGCTTATTCTGAAGCTGATACCGAGAGCCTCTGCTTCATCCTCTGCCGAAATGGAGTTTATGTAGTCAAAGCATTCCTGTGTCTGGGGCATATTTTCTCTCTGAAATTCAAGAGAGTTGTTGAAGGTGGTGGCGATAAGTCCGCTTTCGCCGAAAACAGTAAGCCCCACATCTCTGTCATCAAGAACAGTATCAAAAACAGGTACAGGCTTTGTATATGTCTCGCCATTATCATCGCTGAAAACCAGAACCCCCTTGCCAAAGGGGCAGATGTGCTCTACACGATATCCCGAAGCGCCTACACAAATTCTGCCGTTCTGCAGTTTTGCGATTGTAGGCCAGGCAAAATAGGCGTGATGACTTTCGGTGTTTGTCATAACGATTTTTGGTGAGCCGATTAATTTAATGCTCAAGGGAAAATCACCTCTGCAAAAATAATAAATATATTTTATATAATTATATTCTTCGTGTCAATAAGGTAAAGGATGAAGTCGGAAGGCTGATTTTCTTGACAGAGTGTTGTTTTTGCTTTGTGAGGATGATATAATTAAATAAATTACGGAGAAATACTAAAGGAGATAAAATTATGGATTTCAAAGAATTGATTTCAGAACGCTATTCGGTGCGCAAATTCAAGGGCGAACATCTTTCCCGGGAAATAATTGATGAAATTATTTCTGCCGGTCATAAAGCACCTACGGGATGCAATTTTCAGCCCCAGCGCATACTCGTGCTTAATACGGATGAGGCTATACAGAAGCTGAAGGGGTGCACAAAGTGTCATTTTGATGCGCCTACGGCTATGCTTGTGTGTCACAATAAGGAGGAGAGCTGGAAGAGAGTGTATGATGGCGCCCTTTCTTCTCCTGTGGATGCAGTTATTGTTACAACATATATGATGCTTGCGGCACAAAACCTGGGTGTAGGCTCTTGCTGGGTTATGCACTTTGATCCTCAGGCTATGAAGGAAGCCTTCAATGTACCCGAAAATGTTGAGCCCATTGCCCTTCTCGTTATGGGATATCCCTCGGAAGATTCTGCACCTCTGGATATGCACTTTAAATTCCGCCACATAAGTGAAACAGTTTTTTATGATGAGTTCTGATATGGCTTGATAATTTGATATAAAACGGAGCTGTAAAAATTTTTTACAGCTCCGTTTGTGTGTATAGCTTAACTACCTTCTTTCCCTTTTCTTCTGCTTTTCTTTCAAATACGCAGGCACCGGATGAAGGGTGGGTTACATAGGTTATAACTGTGTCGGATTTTTTTAACATCCAGTCGTTTCGTTTGGGTATTGCATAGCGCTGGGGTACAGACTCGAGACCTTCCGGATAAATTGTTTCGTTATTGTATTCGATTTTATCCGTTTTTCGTGGCGGATATGCCAATACAACATAATATTTAATAGGACAGACCTTTTTTAATTGTCTGAGAATACTTTGTGCCATAAGGTCAAAGCTTCCGTTGTTGCCTACATAAAAGGTGGTAGCATTTTCATTTTCAATCAAATTCACAATGGCTACCCTTAATGGTTCCTTTATTTTTGTTGGCGCATCTCTGTGTCCAAAAAAAGTAACTGTCATAATTTTTGTACCTCACATAAGCAAATTTCACCGAGCTTTAGAGGAAATCTGACTACCCGGTTTCGGGTAATTGGATTTTAACATAAAGATATTTGGAAAGTCAACCCGTATTCGGGTAATATCTTGTTGGTTTGCGTTTATCATAACATTAACCCTTAAATGGGTAATTAATAATATGAGGTATAATGTTATGGAATACTCAGATATTTATGTGAAAAGAATTAAAAGCTTGTGTCAAAAGAGAGGAATAGCAATCAACAAATTAGCTACAATGAGTGGTGTTAAACAATCAACTCTTGATAATATTGTCAGGGGATTAACCAAAAATCCGAGGGTTAAAACCTTGCATAAAATTGCGATAGCTTTTAATATGACTTTATCGGAATTTCTTGATTTTGATGAACTGAACGAATACTCCTTTGATGATGAGGATGAATAATAAGACAGAGAAAATTATCCGCCCCTACCCTTCATATAAAGGGTAGGGGCGGATTTTCCGTTGGTATTTATTTTACAGTAACTTTAAAAAGTCTTGCACCGTGAGAGTTGACCTTTGCCGAAAGCTTTCCGTCTGTTACGGTGTATTCTTCGTGCTTCCACATATCCCGGATGCTGTATCTGATACCACCGATTGAAATGTCTGTAATATCAAAATTGATTTCTCTTTCTGTGTCATCTGTGTTGAAGAGAGCAACATATTTGCAGTCTTTACCGTTTGATGTCCAGATGATTTCACCTTTGCCATCCGTTTCTTCACGCTTGAATTGTCTTGCGCCGCTTGAGTTTTTCAGCATATCAATCAGCTCTCTGTTCTGAAGGAGAGAAAGAGTGAATTCATCATTCTCTCTCATTTCACCACCCATCATAAGAGGGGAACGGAAAATTCCCCAGAGTGTCATCATTGTTATCTGCTCATCGTGGGTGAAACGGGTGTAACGGTTTCTGTATTGGGGGAGTTCTTCCGTTTTCTGTATTCTTCCCAGAGGAAGCATATCACAATCAGGCCAGGCACCGGGCTGAACATATTCCTGCCATACGTAGCAACGTTCAAACATAGCGTGGAGCTTGCTCCATTCATCCCAGAAATCACCGGTCATCCGCCACATATTAGCGTGTGCCGCAAGATGCTCGTGTTCCCAAACGGGAGCAGGACCCGGAGAAAGACTTAAAACCATATCTCTGCCACATTTATCAATGGCTTTCCTGAGCATTTCAATTTCTTTTCGTGCTGAATAGGGGTTGTCAGGGTATATTTCTGTGTTTGCAATATCATCGCACTTGATGTAGTCAACATCCCAGGATGCATACAGCTCAAAGATTGAATCGTAATATTCCTGAGCACCCTTTTTGTCAGGATAAAGACCGTACATATCGGGATTCCAGGAGCAAATTGATGTGGGATTTGCAATATCCTTTGCAGTAACTCCCTCGCACTTGATATTTGTGTTCTGATGCGCCGCTTGTCTTGGAATACCTCGCATAATATGAATACCGAATTTGAGTCCCAGTGAGTGAATGTAATCGGCAATAGGCTTGAAGCCTTTACCGCCTGCGGAAGAGGGAAATCGTTCAACAGAGGGGATAAGGCGTGAATATTCATCCATACATAAGGGCGCAAAATAATTATAGTAAAAGCTGTTTGCAGTAGGCTCGGACCATTGGATATCGCAAACAACATATTCCCAGCCGTAATCCTTAAGATGCTCTGCCATATAATCTGCGTTGGCAAGAAGCTGTTCTTCGTTAACGGCTGCACCGTAACAGTCCCAGGAGTTCCATCCCATAGGGGGAGTAAGAGCTAATTTTTTATGCATTTGTATCTACCTCTTATTCTTCAATTTCTTTCATTATTTCTTCATAAGTAATCATATTCCCGTATTTGGTGAAATCAACATTTTTGCCGAGAATACGGATGTTTTTCACCATGGGCTTGTTGTTTGTATAAATTGGTTTACCGGGAGTGATGGGATAAATACCAAGACAACTGAAAATGTACCAGGCGGCGGTTGAGCCGTTGTCCTCATCACCGGGGAAGCCGTCATCCTTCCAGGAGAAGCCCTCTGCACAAATTCTTCTGAGCCAGTATTCTGTCTTTTCGGGTTGTCCTAAATATGTATAAATAAAGGGAATGTGGAAGCGTGGCTGGTTGGAAATTGCACATTGTCCCCAATCACAAGCCGCCATTTCGGTCATTTCGTGAATCTCATAGTTATATCCGCCGACTCTGTAATCTGCAGGCTCGGCAAAAAATTCATCAAGCTTTTTAATAAGCCCATCCTTGCCGCCGTAAAGCTCTGCGAGACCTTCAATATCGTGCTGAACCGCAAAGCTTGTCTGCCAGGCAGATGCCTCTGTGTAGTGCCTTCCCCAGGAAATGGGATCAAAGTCCGGATCGAAATTGCCCAGAGTGTCTCGGGGGCGCATAAAGCCGGTTTCTTTATCAAAGATGTTGGCGTAGTTTTTAGAACGTTTAAGATATTTCTCTTTTTTATCCTCGTAACCGAGAATACCTGCGACCGTTGCAATACAATCATCAAAATATGCCGCATCAAGAGTAAGGTTTACACTTTCACTGTATTTATCGTAAGGAACATAACCAAGCTCAAGATACTCCTCGCATCCCTCTCTGCCGTAGGCGGGTACTGTTGAGGATTTGTTGGCGTGGTGCTCCATACCATCGAATGCGGTCTGCAGTAAATCTCTTGAAATGAGATTTCTTGTAGCAACATCTGCAATTACTGCATCAATAGCGGTACTGGGCATACAATTCTGAGCATCACCTGCTGTCCAGCGTGGAAGCCAACCGCCATCCTTGTAATCCTGGATATAGCCCTCGATAATCTCGGGAAGAATGTCCTTTGCAACAATTGCATAGAAGGGGTAGTTGGTGCGGTATGTATCCCAGAAGCCGTTATCGGTGTATCTGACACCGGGAAGCACCTTATCCGCGCTTGGTGAATAGTGAATGGGATTGCCGTTTTCATCAGGCTCATAAGCCTTGTGGGGATAAAGGAATGTGCGATACATACAGCTGTAAAAGGTTTTCATTGTATCTTCATCAGAGTCAATCTCAATTTTAGAAAGATACTCATTCCATATTTTCTCGTTTTCTGCCTTAAGCTCATCAAAGCTGCCGTAAACGGAATCGTGCTGAAGATTTCTCAAAGCCTGCTCATAGCTGATGAATGAGGTTGCAACAGTAAAGGTAACATCCTTTTTCTTTAATGCAATATGAATACCCGTGCCCTCACCCTTTATATGAAGGCTATGCTCTGTGTCACAGGTATCTCTGCTTCCGGTGAGGATTTTATCTGCATCAACGGAGTCGTTATCAAACTGGAAAACATAGTAGCCCTTTAGAGTGCCCTTATCGTGGCTTTTTTTACCTCTGTTACAATCTGTCCAGCAGTAAAGTCGGTTGTTTTCCTTGTCGAACTCATACTCACAGTTGTACTTAACGGGTAAAACTGAAAGATAACGGTCAAAATCCTTTTTGAAGCTGAGTCTTACACAAGCGCCGTATTCGGTAGGTGTAAGCTCAAAATCGCAAAAAGGTCTTTTGAGATAGCACTTGAGGTAATGGGGCTGAAGAATTGCTTTTTCGGGATCGTAACCCGACCAGCAATCTTCAAATTCTACATAGGGCTTTTCGACGGCATCATTGTGAATGCACTGTGATCGCTTATCCATGGGCTTGGCTGTCGGGTAAGTCGTATGCCCTCTACAGAGCGATCCTCGGGATGATAATACCAGCTTCCTCTTGAGGTTTCTGTCTGTAGGCTGAAAGCCGCAAAGCCAAAGGGCTTCTGCACAAGGGGAAGGGTGTTTCCCTGAGAGAAGCGGTGCAGTGATTTTGTGCCCTGCTTGATATTTACGTATTTAAGATAATCCATAAAGCATCCCTACTTTCTGTAAAGCTGATGCTATGATATCATATAGTTATTATTTTTTCAATAATAGTAGGGCGGGGTACAGAATAAAATATCCGAAAAAATCACAAGAGGTTTTATTCGGTAATAAAACAGAATGTGTAAATCGGATGCTGCAGTGTATTGCATTTTGATTTTGTCAATGATAAAATTATTCAGAATTATTTGATTTTTGAGGAAATGCTATGGAAAAAATAATTGTTATAGGTTGTCCCGGTAGCGGCAAAACTGTCTTTTCGGAAAAGCTTCATAAATGCACGGGATTGCCCTTGTATCATCTTGATGCTATCTGGCACAAGCCGGATAAAACTCACATATCAAGAGAGGATTTTGATGTGAGAATACAGGAGATTTTCCGCACACCACGATGGATAATTGATGGAAACTACGGAAGAACAATAGAAATGCGGCTCAAGGAGTGCGATACGGTTTTTCTCTTTGATTTGCCTACGGAGGTTTGTTTGCAGGGTGCTACGGAGCGCATAGGTAAGGGGCGTTATGATTTGCCCTGGCTTGAAACGGAATTGACTCCTGAGTTCGAGGCGGCTATAAGAGAATTTTCAGAAAAGAAGCTCCCTGGAATATATACACTTCTTGAAAACTATAAATCAGAAAAGAATATTGTGGTTTTTAAATCAAGAGATGAGGCAGACAAATATCTGATACCCTGAAGGCAGAATGATTGTAATGTATGTTCCCGAAAATTCAGGGATTGTCGCTGGCGGCAAAACACAAAATCAGGATATTGTAGTTAAGCTAATCTGATTGTTTTTTGTGCATTCAATCCAATTATCAGCGCAGATTTCTGTTAAAGAATTATTAAGAATTTGTTTGCAAATTGTAAATGTGTATGATATAGTAATATTACTTGGACTGATATAAGGTCCGCATAATAAACACAAGGAGATGTTTTTATGAAAAAGTCAAAAAAATTCTCTCTTTAGTCCTTGCTGCTGTTCTTCTTTTCAGCTGCCTCGGTACAGGCACAGCGGCAATTAAGGTTGATGAGGATTGCTATCCTACAATCGTTATTCCCGGACTTTTCCAGAGTGAAACAAAGTACTATGTTGATGGCGAAGAGGCTACAAATATCAATGGTGAGCCCTATGCCGCACCCTTCTTTATGGATACTACTGCAGAGATTGCAGGTGAGGCTCTTACAAAAGCCCTTATTCCGATTGCTTCGCTTCTTGTAAAGCAGGAGGACAAGGAGGCTATGGCAGCCAATGCCGTTGCAGATATTCTTGGTGAAACACTTATCGGCAAGCAGAAATGCGATGAAAACGGTGATTTTATCAATGATATCCGTGCTACAAAGTATGATGTAAGCCTCGGTGAGCTTCCTCAGGAGGATCAGGAAAAGATTCTTGATCATTTCCCTCTTCAGTATTATATGGAGCACGCAGGTGCAGAGAAGCTTTATATTTTCTCTTATGCATCTCTCGGCAATATGATTGACACAACTAACGAGCTTTACGAATACATTCAGTATGTAAAAGAGCGCACAGGCTATGATAAGGTAAATCTTGTTCCCGTAAGCCAGGGCGGATCAATTGCAAATGCTCTTCTTGAAATGTATGCAGAGAAGGATATTCCTCTTTCAACAGATATTGACAGAATCGTTTATGTTGTTCCCGCACTTGATGGCTCAACTCTTGTTGGTGAGGTTTATGAGTTCGGACTTCTTGATGATGATTATGAGGTTTATTGCGAGATGCTTCCCGCACTCCTTGGTGAGGATAATGTTTTAAGCTACCTTATCAATGTAATTCTCCGTATTATGCCTAATGCTGACTTTAATAATATTCTTGATCAGGCGGCAGATACTCTTATCAGAGACTATACACGTTATTCCACTCTTATGTGGGGACTTTGCCCCACAGAGAACTATCCCGGAAGCCGTGAGAAATATCTCACAGATGATTCAACAAAGATTATTGTTGAAGAGGCTGACTGGTTCTACAAAGCACAGCTCAATTCGGATGATAACATTCTTGCCGCAATTGATAGCGGTGTAGATGTTTTCAATATCGTTGATTACAATGTTCCTCTTTTCCACATTGTAGATTCATGGGATGACATCAACGCTGATGGTATCATTCAGCTTGATTCAACATCAATGGGCGCTTTCAGTCTTGGTATTGATGAAAAGCTTCCCGAGGATTATGTTCCAACACATTCCAATTGTACAGATCCCGAGCATCACGATCATACCGATCCCTATGGTCTTATCGATCCCTGTACCGCACTTCTTCCCGAAACAACCTTCTATTTCTATGGTCAGGCACACGAAAAAACTGCATCAAATGATGTTATTATGAAGCTTGCTTGTACACTTATGTTTGATAGCAGCTTTGAGAGTGTACACACCTATCCCGACAGATTCCCTCAGTTCAACAATTTCCGCCTTACAAAGAAGCTTATGGCTGATGTTGATGAAATGAGAGCATACGACACCTCTGCTCTTTCTGCTGATGATAAGGCAGAGCTTGAGGGTGCAATTGCTCAGGTTGATGTTATGCTGGAGAATACTGTTATTGATATGCAGGAGGTTGAGGCTGCAGAAAATCGTTTCTATGCAATCCGCGACAAGATTGTTGACGGGGAGCAGGAGGCGGCTGATGATTCGGCATCGGGTATTGACCTTACATCGCTTATCCTTAAGATATTCAAATATCTCAGCGACTTCCTTTATAACAAATTCGGCGGTGCCGGCTTCAGCGAAATGTAATATTCTGAAAAATGCTTGCCCCTGACAACGATAAGTTGTCAGGGGCTTTTATGTTGTCTGCGTTTAATTTAGGAAAGTAATGTGAGGATAAGACTATAAAAAAATTCGTTCAGGATATAATATTAACCGCCTTTAACGGATTTCAGAGCGTTCTTCTCAAGTCTTGATACCTGAGCCTGTGAAATTCCGATTTCCTCGGCTACCTCTGTTTGTGTCATTCCCCGCATATATCGCATTGATAGTATTTGCTTCTCCCGGGGCGGAAGATTTTTTATTGCTTCCTTTACGGAGATAACTCCGATTAAATCCCAGTCGGTTTCTCCGTTGCTTATCTGATCCATTAAATAAATGGTGTCGCCGCCGTTTGAATATACTGGCTCATAGAAGGAAACAGGCTCCACAATTGCTTCCAGAGCTATTACAATCTCGGAAGGCGTTTTTCCCAAAACCTTCGCAATTTCATCTGCCGTAGGATCTCTTCCTAATTCAGTTGAAAGGCTCTCCTTTACCTTCATAGCATGGTATGCCGTATCTCTTACTGAACGGCTCACCCGAATGGGGTTATTGTCACGCAGATAACGGCGTATTTCTCCGATAATCATCGGAACCGCGTAGGTGGAGAATTTTACATTGTGCCCCGTATCAAAGTTGTCAATGGCTTTTATAAGCCCTATGCAACCTACCTGGAAAAGGTCATCGGGGTTTTCGCCTCTGTTAGCAAAGCGTTGTACCACACTGAGAACAAGTCGCAGATTACCTGTGATGAGCTTGTCACGGGCGTCATCATCACCTTTTTTCGCTTTCTCCAGAAGCTCGAATTTCTCTTTTTCACTAAGCACTGTAAGTGTAGAGGTGTTTACCCCGCATATTTCAACCTTGTTGTAAAACATCCTTTGTCTCCCTTCTTATTGTTGCTGTAATCCTTTCAATGAATGCAGTGCAAAATTGTGTTAAGAAAATCAATTTTGCCAAAAGCAGATGAGAAATCGGCTTTTACGAAACTCAAACGCGTTTCGATATACTACAGTCATTATTAAGTATCGGCAAAGAAAGGGGATTTAATCATTGAAATAAGATTTTACAGCAGGTTTTCGCAGAACGGAAAAAGAGAATGTATGAAATTAGGATTATATATCTGAAGGGCTTTGTTTTCAGGATATACAATACTTTCTCTTGCACAAAAGCTCAGTGTGTTTTTTGTGGATTTGTGCTATTTAAATATTATGTAAGAATATGGTAAAATAAGATGTAATTTTCATATAAAGGTGGTTTTGATCATGTGCGAAGTTAAAAAAATTCTTACAGACAGTCCTGAATTCCAGCAGATTGAAAAAGAACTCTTCTTCAAAGGTGAAGAAACCGCAGACCTTATCGAAACTTTTTGCCACAGCAAAGGCGTTTCCAT
>JAZSCI010000024.1:0-3887 GCA_045602865.1 Acutalibacteraceae bacterium | reverse complement strand
GGTTTGTTATTGGTTATTCGTTAAGGATTTGTAATCAATACTTATCCTTAATTGTCTTCACCTCAGAGCCGGCACTCTTTGTGCTGCCATTATAGGCTAAGACTTTGTACGAGTATGTCTTGCCCTTCTTGGCTGATTTATCAAGGTAAGACACCTTTGTACCACCCTTGATTTTTGCAAGTCTTTCATAAGAGCCGCTACCGGTTTTGCGGTAAACAATATAACCCTCTGCTCCTGTTACCTTGCTCCACTTAACGGTAATACCTGATTTTGCAGTGGTAGGTGTTTTGATTGTGGGTGCATCAACAAAGGTAATGCTCTTTGAAGCGGATTTTTCTGAAGAGCCTGCTTCGTTTACGGCTTTTACAACATAGTAATATTTCTTGCCACTCTTTGCGGTTTTATCTGCGAAAGCAGTCTTTGTGGTCTTGTCAAGGTACGCGTACTTACCATCGCTTACTTTTCGGTAAACCTTGTAGGAATCAGCACCTTTAACATCATCCCAGACAATTTTCACGCCGTAATCCTTGTTGGCGATTTTTGTAATTGAAGGCTTTGAACACTTAAGCTGGTCGATTTTTGCAGTTTTAAGAACCTTACCACATACAGTACACTTTTTAACCTTCTTACCTGCACTATTTACAGTTGCCTTTTTGTCGATAATCCAACCGGAGGATGTATGCTCCGTTGTTCCGTAGTGAATTGCAGGAAAATAATCCCATTCTTTTTTAACCTTTTTCCAGGACTCCTTGGTTCCCGTATAGAAAACAGACTCAAGCTCCCCACAACCGTAGAAGGCATCATTACCTATACTTGTTACACCCTTTCCGATTGTAACATCTGTAAGGCTTGTACAAGCGGCAAAAGCAAAAGCTCCTATGCTTTTTACACTGTCGGGAATTGTAACAGAGGCAATGGTTGTGCAATACTTGAAAGCTGCCTCACCTATGCTTTTTACGCCATCAGGAATTACATAATCAGAGCCCGCTTTACCTAACGGGTATTGAATTAACCTTGTTTTCCCTTTGTCGAACAAGACACCGCCGGAAGCCGAAAAGCTTTGGTTGTTTTTGTCAACATTTATCGCCGCAAGGCTATCACAACCACCGAAGGCTTCTTTTCCTATGGTCGTAACACTGTGAGGAAGCGTGATCGTTGTAAGACTTCCACAACCGGAGAAGGCATAATTGCCTATGTCATTTACACCATTACCGATCGTAATTGAAGTAAGCTTTTCACAATAGCTGAAAGCACCTTCGCCTATGCTTTCAAGCCCATCCGAAATTGTAACAGCCTTAAGCTTCAGACATTCGCCAAAGGCATAGGATCCTATACTTCTTACACTACCCGGGATTGTAATTGACCTGAGAGCTGAGCCCATAAAAGCTCGTCTGCCTATACTTGTTACACTGTCGGGAATTGCTATTGAAACAAGACTTTCGCAGCAGCTGAAGGCATCCTCTCCTATACTCTCAACACTATCGGGAATTATAATTGAGGAAAGAGACAGACATTCACTGAAGGCATAAGCCCCTATACTCGTTACACCATCAGGGATTGTGACCGACACAAGATCAGTACCCATAAAAGTACATCTTCCGATATTTGTTACACCACAAGGAATGGTAATCGATGTAAGGCTTTCGCAATTTTGAAAAGCAGAAGCACCTATGCTTGTTACACTGTCAGGAATTGTGACTGAAACAAGACCTTTGCAACCCTTGAAGGCAGAAGCCCCCACACCTGTTACCGGCAAGCTGTTATATGTATCAGGAATACTGATATCACCATTTACGTTTTCATCACAATCCGTTACAGAATATGACAAGCCATCACTGTTTAATTCAAAAATCAAATTACTCTCACTTGATGCAGATACAGTAACCGGAACACTCGTAAATATACCGATTATCATAACTAATGTTAAAATTAAACTCAAAGTCCGTTTCATAACCAATCCTCCTAAAATTTATTACAATATATAATTGCAATATTATATTACCATATCAAAAACAATATTTAAATAGTACAAATCAACCAAAAAACAGTCTTTCCTTTTGTGCAGGAAAAACCACAAATAACCTTATAATTATAACGATGGTAAGTGTACATTTTTTCTCCAAAATCACAAAGTTACCTCTTTTATTCAAAACAGAAAAATATAATAATATTTTTTGTTACTATTAACAATTGTTAAATATTTGACAGAAGAGCTTTTGTGTTATATAATTACAGTAGAGAATATCTTATTTAAACAAAAAGGAGGCATTAGTATGAATAAGGTTATTACAATCAGCCGTCAGTTCGGAAGCGGTGGAAGAACAATCGGAAAGCTTGTTGCAGAAAAGCTTGGAATCCCCTGCTATGATCAGGAGCTTATCGAGAAAATCGCAAACGAGAGCGGTTATTGCAAGGAGTTTGTTGAGGAACACAGTGAGCACACTACTCACGGAAATTGGTTTACTAATGCATTCTCCGCAAATCGCGATTACTACGGTCAATCCATTCAGGACAAGATATGGTTTACCCAGTTGAAGGTTATTGTAGAGGTTGCAAACAAAGGTCCATGCGTTATTATAGGAAGATGCGCTGACTACATTCTTGCGGAAACTGCTGATTGCTTCAAGGTATTTATCCACGCAGATGATGATGCCCGCGCTAAACGAATTGTTGAGCAGTACGGAGAAAGCGACCTCTCTCCCGAAAGGAGACTCCGTGACAAAGACAAGCGCAGAGCCGCTTACTACCAGCTATACACAGACAGAAAATTTGGTGATGTAAGCAATTACGATCTTACCCTCAACACCTCTTCTCTCGGGATCGATACATGTGTTGACATTATCGTAAGCCTTTATAACAGCAGATAACTTATTTTATCTCTCTATCGTATACAGATGAACAATCTGTATACGATTTTTTTGTGTATTTATTTGACAAAGATATTAATTAATATATATAATATAGCTTGTATTTCACTTGAAAGGATTTTTTTAATGTTTGACGCTTTTATCAGTTCGCTTAACGATGCACTTTACGGAAAAATACTGATTATACTTCTTGTTCTTGGTGGATTATACTTTACAATCAGAACGAAATTTGCACAGTTCAGGCTTCTTCCGGAGCAAATCAGAGCGGTTACAGAAAAGCCTATAGACGGCAAGGGAGTTTCTTCTTTTCAGGCTTTGATGGTTTCCACCGCTTCAAGAGTCGGCACAGGTAATATTATCGGTGTTTCAACCGCGCTTTGTCTCGGAGGCTTCGGCTCTGTTTTCTGGATGTGGGTTATTGCTTTAATCGGTGCAGCCTCTGCATTTGCAGAAAGCACGCTTGCACAAATTTATAAAAAGAGAGCTGATGATGGCTCATGCTACGGTGGTCCCGCTTATTATATTGAAAATGCGCTCCACTGTAAGCCCCTTGCAATTATTTTTGCCATGCTTCTGATTATAACCTACGGCGTAGGCTTTAATATGTTGGCTTCATACAATCTGCAGTCAACATTTTCCTCTTACACTTTCTACGATACAGCTACATCACCTTGGATCATCGGTGCAATTGTAACGGTTGTTGTTGGTTATTGTCTGTTAGGTGGTGGAAAGAGAATTTTAAGAATTACATCTGCAATCGTTCCTGTAATGGGAATACTCTATATACTTATTGCAATTATCTGTGTTCTCATAAACATAAAGCTTATCCCCGGTATCTTTACGGAAATCTTCTCTGATGCATTTAATTTCAAAGCTATTTTCGGCGGATTAAGCGGTTCTTGTATAATGTATGGTATAAAGCGCGGTCTTTTCAGTAACGAAGCCGGTGTAGGCTCTGCACCCAACGCCTCAGCCTCTGCACAGGTTTCTCATCCTGCAAAGCAAGGACTTGTTCAGGTT
>JAZSCI010000023.1:0-17644 GCA_045602865.1 Acutalibacteraceae bacterium | reverse complement strand
CCGCTTGGCCTCCGACTTCCGCTTTGAGGGATTATCGAGAAAAGTATAAAAGCGTAAGCGAAATATCCAATCTTCTTTCTGCCAAGCAAGAGCTTGTTTCTGTTGCTACCGAAAGACTCCTTAATGAAAAAGAAAACACCGATAAAGAATTTTCCTTATTCAGACAAAATGTTGCAAGAAGCAATATTTCAAATTTCGTTTTCATTAATGATGTTTCTTATATGATTACCTCATACTATGATGCAGATATGATGAGGGAAACTGTAAACAAAGGTATGACTCAGTCCTTGTTGTCTGTTGTTTTTTCAGGAAATGATGAGAATGGATACTCATATATTGCAGGAAGCAATACCTTGCAGATGGGTAAGGTAGCTAAAAAAATTAATTCTGCATTAAACGGCAGAGGTGGCGGAAGAGATACAATGATTCAGGGTAAGGTTTCTGCTGATTGTAATGTGATTGAAGCTTTTTTAAAAGGTTGTACTGATTTGAATGAGGAGTGTCTTTGATGGTGTTGAGTGAAAAGAAACTCCTTTTGCTTGAAGCTTTGGTAAAAGCTTTTGGTGAAGGGGAACAGTATAATTCGGGAAAGGATTGCGATCTTTATCTGTTTAAGAACGTTAAAGAAAGTGTCTTCCACAACCTTTTGGCTTCAGTTAAGGACATATTAAAGGTTGAACCCATAGAAAACCGCATTGATAATAATAAATTCAGTTTTTTCTTTTGTGAAAATTCTGTATTCTCAATCGGTTATTTCTCTTGTGATGAAACTGTCAGGGCAGTTTTTGATTTGTGTACAGCCTTGCCTGAATATAAATCCAAAGAAAATGCCAACAACCCTGATGCCGTTCTATGGCAATTCGAGGTTGATCATAGCCTTATTGATTGTGGTATGTGTTATATTGTTAAGGCTTCCGATGGTTCGTTTTTTGTTATAGACAGTGCACACACATATTCTGTCAGGGATTGTGACCGACTTTATGATTTTCTCCGCGAGAGAACTCCTGATGGCGAGAAAATCAGGATAAGGGCTTGGTTTCTGAGTCACGGACACGAGGATCATATTGCTCAGTTTATGAACTATGTTCGCTACTATACATACGACACCGTAATAGAAAAGGTTTATTGTAATTTCATCAGAAACGATCATAGGGATGGAGGGGATTGGTTCCCTTCAAATCTGAATTATGTTACTAATTTCTATAATCTTATGGCTTCGCGCCCGGATATACCCGTTTGCAGATTGCATACAGGAATGTATTTTTATACAGATAACCTTCGTTTTGATGTTCTTTGCTCGCATGAAGATGTTTTTCCACGCTCCAATGAAAATTACAACGATTCTTCTGTTGTAATTATGATGAGTGTAGGTGGTACGAAGGTCCTTTTCCCCGGTGATGCGGGACACGAAGAAAGCTATATTTTAGAGGACAGATATCCCGACTTTCTTAAAGCGGATATAGTGCAGCAGGCTCATCACGGACATTTTGGTACTACCTGTAAATTCTATGAGCTTGTAGGTGCCAAGGTAGCGCTTTTCCCGGTTACACAGATTAAATTCGATGAGGAGCTGCCTCACCAGGAGCCTAACAGGCGTTCTATTGAAATAGCTGATCACTATTTCATAGCTTCCAACGGACTTGTAGAAATACCGTTGCCATACAAATCAGGGGTTTTTAAGGTGTATCCCGATGAAACCTTCGAAAGCTTCAGTGGTGTATATAATCTTTGGGCTTATGAGTATACGCCTGAAAGGAAAGAGCAGCTTTATAAAGAATATCTTGCCCGAGGCGGTAAGGAGCTGGAGGAATACAAGGATGGCTTCAGATAAGTCTGGCTTTATTGGTTTATTATGTAACCATAGGTTGTGTAATACAGGAAATGTGTATAAATATACAGATGGTGGTGTGGAAAAATGGGTGTTTTATCAGGTTTTCTTGATGGTGTAATTAAACTTTCGGGTGCGGTCAGCTCTTTGAAAAAAGAAGATTTTGACTTCAATAACGGTTATGTTGATTTTCTTCGGGACAAAAAAGGCGATAGCTTTGTTTGTGGTTTTTCCCGTGATGTAATTCTTCCTGAAGATATCGAGACGAAAAAATATTATATTGCGGGTTATGGTGAAAATAATCCTGCAAGAGGTGTTCTTGATCCCCAATACATTCACGCTATGTGGCTTGATGATTGTACAGACAGAGGTGGCATTCTGCTTATCTCTGCGGATTGTGTGGGAATACTCGGTCAGGATGTGCAGAAGCTCAGAAACCGCCTTGTTGATTTCTGTAATAAAACGGGATGTCGCAAAATTGATGTTATGTGTACACATAATCACGCAGGAATTGATACTATGGGTATCTGGGGCAGACTTCCTTTCAGCGGAAAGAATCCCGATTTTATGGAGCTTATATTTGAAAAAGCGGAGAAAATTGCATTTGAGGCGTATGAGAATCGTTCTAAAGGTGATTTGTATCTGGGAACAATTCAGGTTCCCGATATGCAGGAGGATATCAGAACGCCGGTTGTTTATTCAGAAACACTTACGCGTTTTCGCTTCGTACCCGAAAACGGTAATGAAATATGGCTTCTGAATTTCGCCTCTCATTCCGAATCTCTGCAGGGCTGCAACCACCTTGTAAGTGCAGACTTTCCTTGCTATCTGAGGGAGAGAATAAGGGATAAAACAGGTGCTGATGTGTTGTATACAGTAGGAGCAATCGGCGGAATGATAAGTATGAATGTGGATAACGAAAAACAACTCCGTAAGGAGCACAGACTTAATGAATCCACAAGAAAAATCGGATTTAAGCTTGCTGATTATGCTATGGCTATAACCGAAGAGAAGAAGCTTGAGCCTATAATCAATTTTGCATCAAAGGATTTTGTTGTTGAGGTTGATAACACTGTTCTTGCACTTGCTTGTCTTGTTGGTCTTCTTGATGGCAAAAGATATCCCGATAGAAGCTCTGAAAAGAATTGGATTTTAAAGACAGAGGTTTCTTACTATGAAATAGGCACAAAGAAGCTGCTTCTTCTTCCTTGTGAGCTTTTTCCTGAACTTGCTTTCGGCGGTGCTCTTGATAGCGATGCTTCTGCTACCGGAAAGGGCGCAGAGGTTAATCCGCCTTTGTTGTGTGACATAACAGGGGATAAGGAGATACTTATTTTCGGACTTGCCAACGATGAAATCGGCTATGTGCTTCCACCCAACGATTTTATCCTTAACGAGAAATCGCCTTATCTTGAAAACGGAAGAGATAAATTTGACAGACGCCATTACGAGGAAACTAATTCAGTAGGTCCCAAAACCGCCGCTGCAATTGCATCTGCCGTAAGTGATCTTATGGAGCTTGTTAAAGAATAATTTATACGTTTGTTTATTTGTTAATAAAAATGCGAGAGAAACAAAAATCTCTCGCATTTCTTTTATTTTAATTTAAGGTATTCACCCACAGCCATTCTGTCACAGCGCTCGTTTTCGGGGTGCTCATTGTGTCCCTTTACCCAGACAAAAGTAACCTTGTGCTTGTGTGTGAGATTCAGAAGCTTTTCCCATAAATCAGGGTTTAAGGCAGGCTTTTTATCAGGCTTTTTCCAATTGTTTTTTTGCCACTTTTCTGCCCAGCCCTTGGTAATTCCGTCGCAAACATATCGTGAGTCGGTAGTTACTGTGACTATACACTCAGTTTTAAGTGCTTCCAATGCCGCAATAACGGCAGTAAGCTCCATTCTGTTGTTTGTGGTTTCCCTTTCGCCGCCGGAAAGCTCTTTTTCTACTCCATTGTAACGCAGAATAGCTCCCCAGCCTCCGGGTCCGGGATTGCCGCTGCAAGCTCCATCTGTGAAAATTTCTACTTCCTTCATAATACATCCTCCTGAGGGCTAATAGAGCGATTTTATCATTTTATCAAGGAAAAGTAAATATAATTTGCATAATATAATTGTCTTGTGTTTGTATTGTTTAAAACAATGTGATTACACAGAGGGTAAAAGGGACATACTTTTTGTAAATGTTTTATAAAGAAAACAGTATGTGTTCTTTGTAATATTTTGTATGAATTGTTTTCTGTGATGACAGCTTCCCTTGACAATGCGGGTAAATAATTGTATTATATATTAATATTATATTATAATTGGGATAATATAGCCGATAGCCATATATGTTATATGAGGTTATATGATTTTTCAATACAAAAAAGAAAGAAGATAAGCTGAATTTAAAATATACATATCAAATTTTATTAGGAGAATTTTATGATTAAAGAAAAAAAGATGGCTAACTATTCAAAAAAAGCAAAGAATCCGGATAATAGTCCGACAAATACCAAAAAAGCCAAAAGTGATGCAGGTAAGACAAGGAAGAAGCAGGATACAAAGCCTCAGAGCAAGAAAAACACCAAAAACACAAGCGGCAAATATTCAAGGTGTTCCAAGGTTACCCCGCCTCATCCTTCATTTCCTGTTAAAATTTCTTTTCTGGGCGGTCTGAACGAGGTAGGAAAAAATATGACCTGCTATGATTACGGTAAATCAATGATTATCGTAGATTGCGGTCTTGCTTTCCCCGAATCAGATCAGCTGGGCGTGGATTTCGTTATTCCCGATTTTACTTTTGTGGAGAGAAATGCCGACAGAATAAAGGGTATAATTATTACCCATGGTCACGAAGATCATATCGGAGCACTTTGTTATTTGCTTAAAAAGGTTAATCTGCCCGTTTATGCAACTCTTCTTACTGCAGGGCTTATAAACGGAAAGCTCAAAGAGCATAAGCTTGAAAAAGAGGTTGATATCCACATCGTAAAGGCAGGGGATACAGTTTCTCTCGGAGATTTCAGTGTGGAGTTTATTAAGGTTAATCACTCGATTCCTGATGCTGTTGCTCTCGCCATAAAAACCGAGGCAGGTACAATTGTGCAGACCGGTGACTTCAAGATTGACACAACACCTATTGATGGTGATATTATCAATCTTAATCGCTTTGGTGAGTTAGGTAATGAGGGTGTTCTGTGTCTGCTTTCTGATTCCACAAATGCGGAGCAGCCCGGATATTCACAAAGCGAAAGCAAGGTAGGAGAAACATTCCGTAATCTGTTTACTCAGGCAGGGGACAGAAGAATAATTATCGCTACCTTTGCATCCAATATCCACAGAGTACAACAGATTATCGATATAGCTTCACAGACAGACCGCAAGGTTGCTCTGTCCGGAAGAAGCCTGGAGAATGTTGTTGCTATTGCCGAGGAATTGGGGTATATGAACATTCCCGAGGGTACACTTATAGATATTGATTCCATAAAACGATATTCTGATGACAGAGTTGTTATTGTTACAACAGGTAGCCAGGGAGAGCCAATGTCAGCTCTTTCAAGGATGGCGGCAGGCTCACATCGTAAGGTTTCTGTGGGTTACAATGATTGTGTTATTATCTCTGCAAGACCTATTCCCGGTAACGAAAAAACAGTTTACAAGGTTATAAATGACCTTCTCAAGCTCGGTGCCAGGGTTATCTATGAGAGGATGTATGATGTTCATGTTTCGGGACACGCGTGCCAGGAGGAGCTTAAGCTTATGCTCTCTCTTGTGAAGCCGAAATATTTCATTCCCGTACATGGTGAGCAGAAGCATCTGAGATATCATGCAAGAGTGGCTGAGAGCGTAGGAATTGATCCTAACAACATTATTATTGCTGATAACGGATACGAAATTTCCGTTTCGCAAAGGAATATATCTGTTTCCGGAACAGTTGCCAACGGCAAGGTTTATGTTGACGGCTACGGAGTCGGTGATGTAGGTGCCAGAGTAATGAAGGAAAGGCAGCATCTGGGACAGGATGGTATTATTATTGTAACTGCAGCCATTGATGGTGCATCCGGTGAGCTTCTGAGTGGTCCGGAGGTGGTTTCCAGGGGCTTTGTGTATGTTAAGGAAGCAGAGTTTCTTATGAACGAGGCAGTTGCACGGACTATGAAGGTTATTGACAGCTTTCCACCGTATAGCTTTGACCTTAATGCTATGAACAATAAAATCCGTGATGATATTTCACGGCTTATGTATGAGAAAACAAAGAGAAATCCCATTATTCTTCCGATTGTTCTGGAAGTGTGATTGTGAGGTGACAAAGGGATGATGAGGTTAACGGCTTTATTCTATCAGAATCCCGCAGGCTTTTTAGCAACCGTATTATTATTTGTGTTTTCTGTTATCGGTTTTACCATTGATTCCAAAAGCGCATATATTTTTCTGGTTGCCTTTGTTGTTGTAGGCGTTTCTAATATACTTTTCAGTCTTCTTTCTATGAAGTCAACTGTGAAATATGTTAAGCAGCTTAACAAATCTCTTGCCGGTGAGGATATTAATTCTGTTGAGAATTTTCCTTTACCATGTGTGTTGTGTGATATGAAGGGTAATGTTGTCTGGTACAATGATGGCTTCGGTCAGCAGATTATTCCCGATATATCAAAGCACAGCTTCAATATGTCATCCTTTTTTGATGGCTTCAGGTATTCGGAATTTGCATCACAGAAAATTGTCAATACACAATACGGCGACAAGAAGTATACGGTTTTTGTTACAAAGGTCAAAAGTGAGTCGAATCCTATGTTATGTATGTACTTCTTTGAGGATACCTACCTTAAGGTTACATCTTCTGCGTATGAAATTTCCCGCCCCTTTGTAATGTACATCAATGTTGATAATATCGAACAGCTTTCCAGACAGTATTCCGACAGTAAGTTCGCCCTTGTATCGAGTGGTATCGAGGGTATAATTGAGGAATGGCTGAAGGATGAAGCGGTAATTTACAAAAAGCTCAGTAGTGGCAGATTTATTGTTATCTGTGAAAAACAACATATTGATAAGTTTTCGGCAGATAAGTTTTCTGTTCTTAACAAAGTGCGTGAGTACGAATTTAATAATTCACCGGTTTATGCAACCCTTTCTGTTGGTGTAGGCGGCGGAGATAATTTTGCTCAATGTGAAAAGAACGCAAAAAAGTCACTTGATATGTCTCTTGGCAGAGGCGGTGATCAGGTAGCTATCAGGAATAATGATGAGTTTATATACTACGGCGGTTTATCAAACAATAACAGTGATAATACAAAGGTTTCACCCAGACAGACCTCTGTAAATATGTCTGTTCTGTTGAAAAAATATAAGAAGGTGCTTGTACAAGGTCATAAGTTTTCGGATTATGACAGTGTGGGTGCTTCCGTGGGTATGTGTTGGTTTGCACAGTCTCTCGGTCTTGAGGCGTATGCGGTGGTTGATGAAAATACAACGCTTTCTATGCCGCTTGTAGAGCTTGTCAGAGGCAAGAAGAATGATTGCTTTATAAGTAAGAATGAAGCGATGAGTATTTGTGATGATAATACAGTTGTTATTGTTGTGGATACTCACAGGCAGCTTCTTCTCGACTCACCGGAATTATATAACAAGGCAAAGTGCCGTATTATTATTGATCACCATCGGAAGTCGGCAGACTTTATAAGTGATTCGGATGTTTTTTATCATTTACCATCAGCCTCATCTGCTTGTGAAATGGTTTCTGAGCTTATACAGTATTCTGATTCAGAAGAAAAAATGTCAGGTGCAGTTGCTACGGCGCTTATGTCCGGTATTGTACTTGACACAAAGGATTTTGTGCTCAGAGCATCCCAGAGAACATTTGAAGCGGCGGCATTTCTTCGGGAAAACAATGCAGACACGGTTAAGGTTCGTAAGCTTTTTGCCGTTGATGAGGAAATGCTTTTACTTAAAAATGAAATAATAAGCAGTTGCGGGATTTACAGGGATTGTGCAATCGCTTTCACTGAGTCTGACAGTAGCTCTGTTAGGATTGTTACATCAAAGGCGGCTGATGAAATGCTCAACCTTAATGGGGTTAAGGCTTCTTTTGTGATTTATAGGATTAATCCTACGCTTGTTCAGGTTTCTGCCCGTTCCTTTGGTGAGGAAAATGTACAGCTTATAGTAGAAAAATTAGGTGGCGGAGGCCACAGTACAATGGCGGCAACACAGATAATGTGTGATGATATAAGCCATGTCAAAGCTATGCTTTGCACGGCAATTGATGAATATTATCTTAATAAATAATTGCTTAAACGGAGGTATAAAAAATGGAAGTTATTTTAAAAGGTGATGTGAAAAATCTCGGTAAAAAGGGTGAAAAGGTTTCTGTATCCGATGGATATGCCAGAAACTTCCTTTTTCCTCGCGGTCTTGCAGCAGAGGTTAATGCTCAGCTTATTTCTGAGCTTAAAAACAAGCAGTCCAGTGAGGCATTCAAGGCAGAGGAAGACCTTAAGGCTGCAAAGGCTAACGCAGCTATGATTAACGGAAAAACTGTTGTTTTAAAGGCAAAGGGCGGAGCAAACGGAAAGCTCTTCGGTTCTGTTACTGCAAAAGAAATTGCAGCAGTAGTAACACAACAGTTCAAGGTTTCTGTTGATAAGAGAAAGATTTCAGTTGAGGACATAAAGTCCTTCGGAACCTATAATGTTCAGGTAAAGCTTCATCCGAAGGTATCTGCAGACTTTAAGGTTCAGGTTACGGAAGAATAAAAATCTGAAAGAGGATTGGCTATGGCTGATAAAAATTTGATTGATAGTTTAGCCGGAATCGATCTGCCCCACAGTCTTGAGGCTGAGCAGGCGGTTATAGGTTCTGTGCTTATAAATCCCGAGTGTGTTACTGTTGTTTTATCACTTATCAAGCCGGAGTATTTCTATATGCCTCAGCATAAGGCTATAATGGAAGCTATAATGGTTCTTGATACCCTTGGTTCAAGAATTGATGCTCTGACCGTGCTCGATAAGCTTGGTACAACCGGTGCCTTTGATGCACAGAATGGCAGGGATTATCTTTTCCAGATAGCACAGTCTGTTCCTTCCGCTGCTAACGTGGAGAACTATTGTAAGATTGTGAGAGAAAAGTATTTCCTCCGTTCTCTTATTACAGTATCATCGGGTATTATTGGAGATGCTACCGATAGCGGAGCCCAGGCAGACAGAATCCTTGATTCTGCCGAGCAGAAAATTTATGACATACGAAAGGGAAAATCAACAGGCTCATTACAGAAATTGAGTGATGTTATTTCCTCTGCTGTTTATCCCCATCTTGTTCAGATTACATCGGACAATGCTGAGGAATTCCGTGGTATTCCCACAGGCTTTTCAAAGCTTGATGAAATCACTTCGGGACTTAACAGATCCGACCTTGTACTTATCGGTGCCCGTCCTGCTATGGGTAAAACAAGCTTTGCGCTTAATATCGCCAGAAATGTTGGTATGACCGGCAAGAAGGTTGTTTTCTTCTCCCTTGAGATGTCAAACGATCAGTTGGCTTCCAGAGTCTTGTCCACAGAAGCACGTGTTGACAGTAATAAGCTTCGTTCAGGCGATATTTCTCAGGATGAGTGGATGCGCCTTGCAGAGGCAACAGACAGGCTTACAAGATGCAATCTTTATTTTGATGATACATCATCTATTACAGTTCCCGTTATCAAATCAAAGATTAAGCGTGAAAAGGATGTTGATTGCATTATTATAGATTACCTGGGACTTATGGAATCTGCCGAAAAGAAAGAAAACCGAGTCCAGGAAATTACGGGTATTACCCGCGGACTTAAAATGCTTGCAAAGGATATGCAGATTCCCGTTGTTTGTTGTTGTCAGCTTTCCCGTGGACCTGAAAAGAACGGCAAAGCATCAAACAGACCTATGCTTTCTGACCTTCGAGATTCAGGTTCTATCGAGCAGGATGCTGATATTGTTATGATGCTCTATCGTGAGGGCTACTACAAAAACTCCTCCCAGAATGCGGATGAAATTGATATGACAAAGGCTGATGTCGATGTTGCAAAGAACAGACACGGACCCACCGATAGAATAAAGCTTCATTGGGATGCTAACTATACATTGTTCTCAACTCTGGAGTACAGAGATGAATAAATTTACCGATATTGTAAAAAGGAAATTTACCGCTGCTCTTGATTCGCTCAATACTGTATCTGATGCGGATAATATCATTGTTGGTTTTTCGGGCGGTGCAGATTCTGTTTGTTTGCTTCATCTGCTTTCCGGTAGCCGCGAAGAAAAGAAAATAAAGGTATATGCAGCTCATATAAATCACGGAATACGGGGCGAAGAAGCAGAAAGAGATGCACTCTTTTGTAAAAACTTTTGCGAAAAATTGTCTGTTCCCTTTTATTTGCTTGAGGCAAATTGTCCCGAGGAAGCTGAAAAAACGGGGGAGTCCTTGGAGGAGTGCGGCAGAAGACTGAGGTACGCTTTTTTTGATTCTCTTTGTACTGAAAAATCCCTTGTTGCTACTGCACATAACGCCAATGATAATGTTGAAACCATTATATTCAATATGTCTCGAGGCAGCTCTGTAAGAGGTGTGTGCGGAATACCTTTTTGCAGAGGAAATATTATCAGACCGTTGCTTTATTGCTCCCGACAAGAGATTGAAGGCTATTGTCAGGAGAATAGTCTGAGCTTTGTTACGGACAGCACAAATCTTTCGGATGATTATACAAGAAATAAAATCCGACACAACATTCTTCCGGTTATCGGTGAACTTAATCCGAGCTTTACGGATTCTTTTTCAAGACTTTCAGGGAGCGCTTCGGAGATTGTTTCTTTTTTAGATAAATGCTCGGATGATTTAAAGAAAAGAGCTTTGCATGATAATGGTAGATTTTCCGTAGAATTGCTGAAAAAGTCCGATGTTGCAGTGTTAAAGCATTTTTTAGTAAAGGAATTTGAAACTCGGTTTTCTAAAAATATAGAGGCGAAGAAGGTTTATGAGCTTCTGAAATTGCTTTCCGATGGCGGAAGAATTCAGCTTTACGGAAATATATATGCCGAGGTAAATCTGCGCACCGACAGTTTCAGATTTTATTCACTTGTAGATGGAGAAAGAGTGAATCTGTCTGTAAGCTCTGTACCATTTTCTTATGATGATGGTATTGTAAATATTTTTATCAATTCAAATGATAAAAGTTTAAAGAATATTAAAAATTATGTGTTGGATAATCTCGTTGATTGTGATAAAATAAAAGGCAATCTTGTTGTGAGAACAAGATGTGAGGGCGATTCCTTTTCGCCGAGAAAAAGAGGTCTTTCCAAATCCTTGAAAAAGCTTTTTAATGAAGCCGGGGTAGGGATTGAGCTCAGGGATTATATTCCTATTGTATGTGATGATAACGGAATTGTCTGGGTAATGGGCTTTGGTGTCGGTGCAGATTACTGTGTTGATGACAATACCTTGAACACTCTTGAAATAGGAGGTTTTATGTATGAAAATTAATTCCTTGTACGAGAATATGGAAGACGAAGTTCTTGTCAGCGAAGAAGAACTGAAGCAAATAGTCGAAAGACTTGGCGAGGAAATCACAAAAGATTATGAAGGCAAGGATTTGTTGCTTGTTTGTATTCTTAAGGGCTCTGTTATTTTTATGGCTGACCTAATGCGTGCAATCAAGGTTCCTTGCAGAATAGACTTTATGGCTGTTTCCAGCTATGGCGACAAAAAAGAGTCTTCAGGCGAGGTTAAGATTATCAAGGATCTTGATTATTCACTTGCAGGCAAGGATTTGCTTATTGTTGAGGATATTCTTGATAGTGGCAGAACACTTGCTTTCCTGAGAAACTGGCTTTCAAGCCGTAATCCAAACAGTATAAAGATATGTACACTTATAGATAAGCCCGACAGACACGCAAAGGATATTGATATCAAGGCAGATTATGTTGGTTGCCATGTGCCGGATAAATTTATTGTAGGCTATGGTCTGGATTACGATGAATATTACAGAAACTTACCGTTTATCGGTGTTGTTAAATAATTAAAGAGGTGACCTGTTATTAAAAGTAATGACAAGATTAAGGCAATATTGCCTTATACTATTATTCCGTTGATTGTTGTTTTGCTGATCTCAATGTATTCAGCAGACACACCAAAAAAGTCAAAGCTTCAGTATTATGAAGTTGTAGAGCTTTTTGATAAAGGCGAAATTGCCGAGTATGAGCTTAATATCGGCTCGGGTGCATTGGTTTATAAGCTTCAGGACGGAACAACCGGCAAGTATTCCGTTCCAAATGTAACCCTTTTTGTAGAGGATATTCACGATTCTGTTGTTGAATACAACAGAAAGAATGCCGATGCGCCTATTAAATACAACTATGTATCGGGCAACTCCTATTCTATATGGTTGCAGCTTTTCCCTGTTCTTTTCGGTGCACTTCTTCTTATTGTGGGCGGTTCCTTCTTCCTAAAAAAAATGAACGGCTCCATAAGTGCCGAGAACAACAGAGCTATGGGCTTCGGCAAGGCAAGAGTTAAGTTCGGTAAGGATGAAAAAAGAAAGACAACCTTCAGTCAGGTTGCAGGTGCAGATGAGGAAAAGGAAGAGCTTCAGGAGATTGTTGAATTCTTGAAGGATCCTAATAAATTTACAGAGCTTGGTGCCCGTATACCTAAGGGTGTTCTTCTTGTTGGCCCTCCCGGTACAGGTAAAACACTTCTTGCACGTGCAGTGGCAGGCGAGGCAGATGTACCCTTCTTCTCAATTTCAGGTTCTGATTTCGTTGAAATGTATGTGGGTGTAGGTGCATCCCGCGTAAGAGATTTATTTGATCAGGCTAAAAAGAGCTCTCCGGCTATTATCTTCATTGATGAAATTGATGCCGTAGGTCGTCATAGAGGCGCAGGAATGGGCGGCGGTCACGATGAAAGAGAACAGACACTCAACCAGCTTCTTGTTGAAATGGATGGTTTTGGCAATAATGAGGGTATTATAATTATTGCTGCTACAAACAGACCTGATATTCTTGATCCCGCATTACTTCGTCCCGGTAGATTTGACAGAAGAGTAACGGTTGGACATCCCGATGCAAAGGGCAGAGAGGAAATTCTTAGAGTTCATGCAAAGAACAAGCCTCTGGGCCCCGATGTTGACCTTAAGAGTGTGGCGCACGGAACTATCGGTTTTGTAGGTGCCGATCTTGAAAACCTTCTTAATGAAGCGGTTTTGCTTGCTGCAAAGAGGAACAAAAAAGCTATTTCTATGGTTGAAATTGATGAAGCAACTATCAAGGTTGAGGTTGGTTCTGAAAAGAAATCCCACAGAATTTCTGAAAAGGATAAGCGGCTTACCGCATATCACGAGGCTGGTCACGCGGTTTCTGCATACTACCTTGAAAACTGTGAGCCTGTATATGAGATATCTGTTATTCCTCGTGGAATGGCAGGCGGATACACTCTGTATCGCCAACAGGAGGATACATCTCACCTTCTTAAATCTGCAATGCTTGACAGAATCATTACCTCTATGGGCGGCAGAGTGGCAGAGCACATTATGTTCGGTGATGTTTCAACCGGAGCATCTCAGGATATTTCCTCTGCAACGGATATTGCAAGAGCAATGGTAACCCGATATGGTATGAGTGATGTTTTAGGTCCTGTGCTCTACGGCAAGGATAATGATGAGGTTTTCCTCGGTATGGATTACTCTCATACCAAGAATTATTCCGAGGCTTATGCAACCCGTATTGATGATGAGGTTAAGAGAATTCTTGTTGAGTGCTTTGAAAAGTGTGAAAGAATACTCACAGAGCACAAGGATAAGCTTATTCTTATTGCTGAAAATCTTATTAAGCACGAAAAGCTTACAGGCGCAAGATTTTATCAGCTTATGGATGAAAACTATGATCCCGAAAAGGATGAACAGAACAAAGCTACAGATAATGAGACTGCAGAAGCAAGTGTGGTAGGCGATGATGACAATATTCCGCCTGTTCCTGATGTTCCTTTTATTCCCGTTGATAAAGATACTTCGGATGAATTGACAGAGTCGGTTGATGAATCGTGCGATACTGACACAACCGAAAATGAATAAGCTTTTTAGCTGAATTGAATACGCTCCGTATGAGTTTTCTCATACGGAGCGTTATTTGTTGTGATGCTTTATGGTTTATATGTCAAAAATGTCAAATATTTCATCATAGCCGTTAATGTAGTAGCTGCAATATCCTTTTACAATATCAGGATCAGCCTTTTCGGATACATCGTTTATTCCTATAATTTTGTATCCTGCCGCATTTGCAGTTTTTATGGCGTAGAGAGCATCTTCAAATACGTATGTATCCTCCTTGCTTGTACCCAGATAATCAAGGGAAACATCATATATTACGGATGTGTTCTTTCCTGCGCCTACACCATTGCAGGTGAAAATATCGGAGAAATACTTGAGTAATCCATTTCTTTCAAGAGCCTTTTCAACAAGATATCTGTCAGTAGCAGTTGCAATACACATTTTGACATTTTTCTGTGAGAGAAACTCAAGAAATTCTTCAACACCCGGTTTCTTCAGTACCTGGTTGAAATAAAAATCCTGAACAAGAGCATTTATGTCTGCTACAATGCCTTCGATGGTGGCTGATGAATCAAAATGCTCAATATAATATATTGCGGCTTCTTTAAGACTCATAGTAATAAACTCGTCTTCAACACCCGGCTCAGGTGTTATGCCCTTGTTTTTCAGAAACAAAAGACCAATCTCACTCCATATATACATAGAGTCGAGGATGGTGCCATCCAGATCAAATATAGCGCCCTTGATGTTTGTAATTTTATTGCTCATTTTTCTTTCTCCATTCTGTATCAATCAAATTTAAAGCTCCCCTGAGAAGCATCCCAAATTATACAAAGCTTGCCGTTTTTTACTTCAATGTAAGCGTCTTCGCCTACGAATTCATTACTTACGCCCAAGGGAAAATCAGGGGAGAGTGTTGTATTTTCGAGCTCATAATGTAACCCTTTTTCTGTAACGCCCTCGGCTTCTCCCGATACGGCGAAAACAGATATAATACCCTTGTTTTCTTTGGTAAAGGTTATTCTGCGATTCTTTATTACGGTGGTGCGGTTGTTTCCATCATACAATATAGCAATACCGCCGTTTTCGGCTATAAAGGCAGCGGTTTGTATCGAGGCAAAGGTGTGGTCAAGTCTGCCACCTATACAACCAAGTATATGAAAGCTTCTGTATCCTTTTTCAAGTCCTTTTTTTACCGATAAAAGTGTATCTGTATCATCCTTTTCAATGGGATGAAGAACAACGTTTTCTCCCTCGGGCTTGTAGCCCAATGAGTCGAAATCGCCAACAATTAAATCAGGCTTAATATCAAAAGTCTTTAACGTTTCTAAACCTGAATCTGCGGCGATTACAAAATCCTCAGAAGGTATGTTTAAATTTGTTTCGTTTATTTGCAAAGAGCCGAAAATCCAACAAGCTGACATAAAATCTCCTTTTGCAGTATAATGAATAAGAAATAAAGGTGCGGTAAAAACTTACGGCACCTTGGTTTTTGTGGTTAGAAAATTCCGTATGTAATAAGTGACATAATAATACCTGCAATAAATACACCCAGTGCAATGATGGGAAGGCATTTTTTGAAGCGCAGATCCATAAGGGCTGCTATAAGAGCGCCTGTCCAGCCGCCGGTTCCGGGCAGTGGTACCGCAACAAATATCAGAAGTCCCCATTCCTGATACTTGATTATAGTATCCTTCTTTTTGTCCGAACGAGCCTCTAATTTATCAACGATTTTTGCAAATTTAGGATATTTACGCATCCATTTAAAAATTCTTCGGATGAACAATAAAATAAACGGAATAGGAATCATATTACCTATGTAGCATATAATAAAGGCTTTTACGAACTCTATTTCCAGTAATCTTGCAGCAATCATACCCCCACGAATCTCAAGAACGGGGCAGAGGGAAATAAAAAATGCAACAAGCTCCGCAGGAATATTGTCTTTGAAAAAAGTAACAAGCGTTTCTACTATTGTATCAACCATTTTTTACCTCTCTGATATAATTGTTTTCGATAAGAAAATTGTAGGCATCCTGAAGAATTGCCTTGTCATTTTCAAATCGTAAGGTTTTTATAGCCTTGTCCAGCATAAGCCACTTGAAGCTGTCTATTTCCTCGGGCTGAATGATGGTTTTTGTATCCTTGGTTGTACCCACAAAAATGTGTACAGCCTTCTGGATTCTGTTTTGTATGGAGTAATCCGAACGACACTTGAAGCCTGGATGTATTTTAATGTGAAGCCCGGTTTCCTCAAGAACCTCTCTTTTTGCAGTTTGTTCAAGAGTTTCATGAAGCTCTACATGACCTTTCGGAAAGCTCCAGTTGGCGCTTCTTTTGTTTTTTATGAGAAGAAATCTGTACTCATCGTTAATTTTCCTATATACCACAGCACCACAGGAGCGCTCATAGTAGCAGGAGAGTGTATAAGGTCTGTCTTTAAAAATGAATCCGACCTGAAGCTCAATTTCCCAGTTTATATACTGGCGTGATTTTGGCGCGGCAACAAGCTTTATTTCATCGTTATCAGTGAATTTAATAATAGCAATAACCCTGCCATCGAAGTTTCTTACAGGATTATCAATGCCTAAAATGAGTACACCGCTTACATTGGGTGATGCTTTGAATTTTTCTGTGGGTTTGCCGTGATTGAGCTTGTAATAGCCGCCCTGAGCCATAGGAGAGCCTATAGGATCGGTAACGCTAACCCGTATTAATTTACCTAACATGAAGTACCCTCCACAATATAAAAGAAATCTAACATATATTATAAGTCTTTTTTTACCAATATGCAATACGTAAAATAATAAATAATTAATAAAAGATTAGTGGTTTTTGTGCCGAATATTCGGAAAGACACTTGAATATTCTGTTTGATTGTGTTATAAGAAGAATAGATACAGTAATTTGGAGGTTATGAAAAGTGAGAAATTTTATTTCGTTTTTTCTTAGCTTATGTATTTTTTTATCGTGCTTTGTGTTGAGTGTACAAGCGGTTTTCGAAAAAAATCTGGAATTCGACACAGTTATTATAGGTACTGTTGATGATGATATAGATTCCGATTGCTTCAGTGGCACGGAAAATGAGTATTTTTATAGGGATAATGGTGTGGTTAATAGTCTTGATCACACCTGCTATTCCTTGCTTGATGCTGCACAGAAGGTTATGTACGATGCGGTGCTTGCTGCGGCACCGGGCACACTTAATATTAAAATAACCTTTGCAAATGGTGTTTATCCTGCGGCAGATTATACTGCGCAGCATCTTACTTTGGTTATGAATGCAATCTGTCGCGACCATCCCGAGCTTTTTTATTACAATGGGTTCAGTACAAATGGAGGTGCATATTATAGCGGCGGCAAGTACATTAACTATATCAATTATGTGATTTCATTGAAGAGTACTTCCACATATACCGCTTCAAACATAGCGGGGTACTACAATGCTTTGCAAAATGCTGTTAAGTCTGTGCCGGTTGATACAACAAACAGATATAATTTTGTGAAATCCCTGCACGATTATCTTTGCAACACTATTTATTATCCTGATATGAGTACATCTGACTATGTGGGTAATGCACACGATGCTTATGGCGCACTTGTTGAAGGCAGAGCAGTTTGTCAGGGCTATGCGGAAGCCTTTAAGGTGATCTGTAATTACTACAATATTCCCTGTGTGTGTATCAGCGGTACGGCTAATGGCGGTGGTCACATGTGGAATGGTGTAAAAATGGATGATGGCAAGTGGTATCTTCTTGATGCTACATGGGA
>JAZSCI010000022.1:0-5391 GCA_045602865.1 Acutalibacteraceae bacterium | reverse complement strand
TTCAATGCAAGAACAACGGTTATATGTCTTGTAGCTCTTGCGGTTGTACTTTCCGTTGTTGCCATTGCGGTAGGCTATATGACAGGCTCAAAGCCCGATATGGTTATGGATAATTTAGTGCTATCCGTACAGAACAGAGATGAAAAATTGTATTTTTCTCTCTATGATGAAAATATAAAGGCTTATAATATCGAGAATCGTTATTATGATGAGGAAGAGGCTTTTGTTGCTATGACTGAGCCCATGCGTAAAAGTGTGGAGTTTTACGGTAATGAGTGCGGAGAGGATTTTAAGGTCAAGGGTACCATAAAATCTGTAACATACTTTACAGAGGATGAATTGTCGATGTTGTGTGAGATTCTTTCTGCAGATTATGGCTACGATACTTTGCCTACGGATGCGGCATATATTGATGCTCAGTTAGAAGTAACGGGAAGCAAGGGCGAGTATACATCGGTTTATGAGGATTTTTTATGTATACGACTTGGTGGCTCCTGGTACAGATGCACGGTGTTGACAGAGTAGTATATTGTCGAAAAAGAAAAATATATGCAATATTCTGTATTTTGTACAAAAAAACAGGGCAGAAGCTAAAAAATATTTGACAAATTAACAAAAATGATGTATTATGTACGAAAGAGTGCATTTAAGGTGGCTTTATAGATGATGGTCCAAGAATATAGTCTGTTGACAAACGAAGAACTTGTGGAGCTTTCTCAGAAGGGTGATGCCCAAGCGCGTGAGGTTTTGTCAGGAAGATTCTTGGACAGAAAATGCTATGTTCCCAGAGTTGACTCGATTCTTGACAGTGATGATTTCATTCAGGAGGGTATGAAGGGCTTTATGAAGGCTGTAGATACCTTCGACAAGACCAGAGGGATACCCTTTGAGGCGTATGCTTCTACCTGTATGGCGAACAGTATTGTCACCGCTACCCGTAAAATCAAGGAAATTCCGGTTGTCGATGATCCGGATGCTATGCTTGTTGCAGCATCGGACAAGTCGCCCTATGATTTGCTGGTGGAAAGGGAAAAGCTCTCCCGTGTAATGACCTTTTGCGAAAAAGAGCTTACCGATATGGAAAAAAGTGTGATTTTCCTTCGTGTGAGCGACAAGTCATATAAGGAAATTGCAGAGCAGCTTGGCACTACCGAGAAATCTGTAGAGAATGCACTGCGCCGAGCCAGAGAAAAGCTTAATAGCTTCATAGGCGGCGATAAGTAAATAATACATAAGTCCTCTTAGCTTAAGAGCAGAGCATTGGCAATGGTTTTCGGATATTTTCGGAACTTCGACAAGGATGGCGGTGCAACTCCGTTAGGGGACAACATTATATTTCAAGAGAGGTACCCAAAAATGTACGAAGACAAGACACTCGTATGCAAAACTTGTGGTGAAGAGTTTGTTTTCACTGCTGGTGAACAGGAATTCTACGCAGAGAAGGGCTTAGTTAATGAGCCCAAGAGCTGTAAGGCTTGCCGTGATGCTCGCAAGAAAAATATGAGAGCAGATCGCGAAGAGTTCGTAACAGTTTGCGCAGAATGCGGTGGCGAAGCAAAGGTTTTATTCAGACCTCGTGAGGATCGCCCTGTTTATTGTTCAGAATGCTTTGCAAAGAAAAAAGAAGCTGAGTTTTAATTTGATAACTGATTCTGATTAAGGTTCTGTCTCTGTGGCTATTTGTCACAGAGGCTTCTTTTTATTTGTCAAAGGATTAGCATTATTGTATGGTTCATAATAATACACGGGATTTTGTGAAGGTTTTAAGGTTGAATTTGTATTTCCTATGGTGTATAATTGTTACAATATAATTAGAATGAAAAGGTGTTGTATATGAAAAGAGTATTAGCTTTTATTCTTTCTTTGACAATTATGGTCAGCTCTGCTTGTGTGACCTCGTTTGCTGCTGAAACTGATTATGCGGGAAATGAGTACTATGTGGAGAATGAGCAGCTTTTGTCCTGGTACATTGATGCTGAGGGCGGTACCTTGTATGTGAATGGTACAGGCGATATGAGACTTGCCGAAAATGAGATTCCCTTCGAGTGGTTGTCCTATGATTTCACTGCGGTTGAAATCGGTGAGGGAATCACTTCTGTTGAAGAGGAAGCATTTTTGTATGCAGAAAATCTTCAGTCTGTGAAGCTTTCTTCTACTGTGAAGACCATCGGAGAAAGAGCTTTCTATAATTGCTTTGCGCTTTCTGAGGTTGATTTTGCAGGTGTTGAGTCAATTGGCACTATGGCTTTCTATGGCTGTAATAATCTTTCCTCTGTATTTGTTCCTGAAACAGTAACGGAAATCGGGAATTATGCTATTGGCTATTATTGCGATGAGGAAAAGGATATTCCCTATGCAAAGAATGAAAGTGTTATGATTTACGGCACAAAGGGAAGTGCTGCAGAGGCTTATGCCTTTGAAAACGAGATTCTCTTTGTTGATGTAAAGGATTTTTCTTCTTATTTTTCCTACGAGCTTGTTGATGATGAAAATGCGAAGCTGACAGGATATGTGGATTGTCCGTATTCTGTTGATGTTATAATCCCGGACTCAATTGACGGCTATAATGTTGTTGACTTAGGCGAGTTCCTTTTTGAGGGTTCTGCTGCACAAAGCGTGTATATTCCTGCAAGTGTAACCGGTATTTCTTCACTTGCTTTTGAAAAGGCAAGTAATCTTAAGGCTATAAATGCAGAAGGCAACAAGAATTTTGCTTCCTTTGATGGTGTGCTCTATAATGGTAAGCTTACTGCGGTGCTTAAGTGTCCTGAGGGAAAGACAAGTCTTGAGGCTTTCCACGAAAACGCAACAGAAATCAAATCGGGAGCCTTTAAATATTCTTCTGTTTCTGAAATAAATATTCCTGAGAAAATTTCTGTGCTGGGCGAAGGTGCGTTTATGTACTCCGACTTAACAGAGATTGCCCTTTCAGAGAATGTAACTGCTATTCCTGCCTGGTGCTTTGCAGGTACACTTATTACCGAATTTAATGCACCCCAAAGTGTAAAGGCTATTGATGACAATGCATTCAGTTGTTGTGGGCAATTAAATACGGTTAAGCTTCCTGCAGGTCTTGAAAGCATAGGCGCTTCCGCCTTTTATAATACAGCACTTGCAAATGTAACAATCCCAAATGCTACAAAACAAATCGGAGAAAAGGCATTCGGTTATAAAATGTATCAGGATGTTGAGTTTGTAAAGAATGAGGAGTTCGTACTTTGCGGTAAAACAGGTACCGCAGGATACGATTATGCAGAGGTAAACGGATTCGCTTTTGAGGATGTTGCACCTTCTGCTCCGCAGATATGGCATATATATGCAGACAATAGGTCTGTCACTCTTTTCTGGGAGCAGATTTCTGATGCGGATTATTATGAGGTTTACAGAAAAACGAAGGATGTGGGTTATACAAAAATTGCAGAGGTAAGCGGAAGTGACGATACCGTTTTCTGCGATATGGATGTGAAAAACGGAACAACCTACAGATACAGTGTAGTTGCGGTTAAGGGTGTACTTAATAGCGGCATAGAGAAGAGCGAAGCTATTAAATTCGTGAAGCTTTCCACCCCCGGGCTTGTAAGTGCAGCTCTTGTTAAGGAAGGTATAAGTGTTAAGTGGAAAACAGTTAAGAATGCCGAGGGATATATTCTCTATCGTAAGGCTGAAAACGGCTCCTGGAAGCAGCTTGCTGATTTTTCGGGCAAGGTGTCGGTGCATCTTGATACTACAGTAAAGGGCGGAGTGAAATACACCTATACCGTAAGAGCCTATAAGGGCGAGGCAGAAAGCGGTTATGATGCAGATGGTGTAAGTGCAGTATATCTTTCAGTTCCTGAACTTACTTCTGCAGAAAACACAACCAAGGGCATCAAGGTTAAATGGCAAAAGGTCAGCGGCACCACAGGTTATATTATCAGCAGAAAAACCGCTGACGGCAGCTGGAAGGAAATTGCTCAGGTTGAAAATGTGGCTTCATATACAGACAAAAGTGTAAAACCGGGAGAGAAATTCACATACACAGTTATACCGGTAAAGGATGATTTCAAGGGCTTCTGTGATGAAAAAGGTGTTACCTGTAAATTTATTCAGAGACCTGAGGTAACCGGTATAGAGGCTACGGCTTATGGTGTAAGGCTTTCCTGGAAGCCGGTTGCTAAGTGTAGTGGCTATATTGTATATCGTAAAACCGGTAATGGCGATTGGGTAAGATTAGCAAAGACCGATAACAAAAATGCTTCAAGCTATGTTGATCAGAAGGCGAAAAGCGGTAAGGAGTACACCTATATCGTAAGAGCCCATAGCGGCGGATACAAGAGCTACTACAATGCTCCTGCCGGTGAGATTACCTATATAGAGGCACCAAATCTCGTGGGTGTCAACAGTAAGCAGAAGGGCATAAAGGTAAAATGGGATACGGTAGGCGGTGCAGATGGATACATTATCTATCGTAAGACTGCTGATGGTAAATATGCTCGCGTAGGTAAGGTTAAGGATGCAGATGCTGAATACTTCTATGACAAGACCGCCAAGAAGGGCAAAACCTATTACTATGCGGTTGTTGCATACAAGGGTAGTACAAAGAGTATTTACAGTGCCTCAATGAAATGTAAGTGTAAGTATTGATCCTATTCATATAAAAATTAAAAATCTGTCTGAAGGAAAATCCTTCGGACAGATTTTTTGTTTGGTTACTTTGATTTTCTGTCAGGGTATTTTACGTGTTCCGACAGACAGTTAAGGGCAAAAAGGTTTGGCACAGCCATAAGTCCGTTGCATATATCGGCTATTGACCATATAAGCCTTGGTGAAGCTACACATCCTACGGCGGCGAGAATGGCATAGCCCATTTTATACATAGTCAGGTGCTTGCTGCCAAATAAATACTGAAAGCTTTTCTCTCCGTAAAAGGAGCAACCTATCAGAGAGGTGAAGGCAAAAACCGATGTGAGTAGAGAAATTCCTGCTTTTCCGATGCTTCCTATTGTGCCGTATGCATACACCGAAAGCTCACTACCGTACATTGTGCTATATGAATCGGTGCTTACAAGAATAACAAGAGCGGTTACTGTGCAAAGGAATACGGTGTCCGTAAAAACCTCGGCAATTGCCCACATTCCTGCTTTTTCGGGGGAGTTGCTTCGGGCTTGTGAATGGAGAAGGGTAGAGGTGCCAAGACCTGCCTCATTGGAGAAAACTCCTCTTGAAATACCATATCTTACGGCTTTGTACATTCCGTATCCGCTGAAGGCCTTGACAGAGAATGCCTCTGTTAATATAAGCCTTAAGGCGGGGAGAATATTGCTCCTGAATTTAATCAGCACCGCAGAGGATAAAACAAGGTAAAAAAGCGACATAAAGGGGACAGATAAAGTAAGTCGGATCGTAGCCATG
>JAZSCI010000021.1:0-5060 GCA_045602865.1 Acutalibacteraceae bacterium | reverse complement strand
CTCACAGAACGACATGGCTACGATCCGACTTATCCCTGCATAACGGTAGAGCCTGAGACAACAATCTCGCCAATAGTGTTTGCCGGGAGTTTTTTTCTTTTATCATCCCAGATTTCCACGGTCATTCCGTCAAGGGGCTTTCCTATGGAATTCTCCTTATAAGCGCCCGAGATATTGGCTGTACAAACAGAGCTGACCTCGGTAAGACCGTATCCGCGATAAAGTCTGCCCTTCGCCCGATGCTTTTCAAGCTTAGAATTAAAGGAGTTAAGGAAGGTGTCACTTATAATGTCACCGCCCGCCCACAAAAGGCGCAGTTTTGAAAGATGAGGACCATCAAAATTTGATGCCTCGTACATTTTCTTGAACATTGTCGGAACACCAACGATATATGTGACATTATATTTCTTTATATATCTGTTTGCCTTCTCCGCAGAAAAGCTCATCATAGGAATACAGGTGAAGCCTGCACACATACTGAAATGCATAACAACACCCAAACCAAATGCATGGAACAAGGGCAATACAGCCAAAGAAAACTCCGTACCGGGAGCATGAGGAGAATCAAAAAAGCTGAGCTTATATGAGAGCTCATTAAGATTCTTGCTTGTAAGCTGAATTGTTTTGCTCTTTCCCGTAGTACCGCCACCGTGAAGATATACGGCAACATCATCACCGTTATTCTCAAGCTTCGGAGCACGGGAATCAAGGTGACATATAGTATGATATGAAGCGGTATTTGATGAAGGTGTTTTCTCTCTTACCTTCACCTTTTCAAAAACCTTGATAGCAGGTCTTACAAGAGTAGGCGCATAATCAGATGATGAGCAAATTATAACAAGTCTGTTTCTTCTTCTGAGCATACTCACGTACTTCTCCATAAGCACATCAAGTATGAATATTGCCTTTGAGCCCGTTGATTTCAATATACCCTCAAGAACCTCGGGAGGTGTAAGAGGATGAACAATATTAGCTATTGCGCCTATTCTGTTAATAGCATAAAATGCCGCAAAGCTCTGCACTGTATTGGGAAGGAAAATGGTAACAACATCTCCCTTTTTAACATTTTTCCCGTGGAGATAACCTGCAATAGCTTCAATATCCCTGACAAATTTCTTTCGACTGACAAGATTACCAAAGCTTTCGGCAACATCGTAAACGCCAAAATCCTTTGTGCAATCTCTGAAATATTCAAAGCAATTTCTGTTTTCCGGTTTAATCATAATTCAGAAATAATCCTTTCAATAAAATGTTGTGTCGCAACCTTATTATTGTATTATTTTATCAATTTAATGTCAAGCTTTCTTTTTTTGCTGACTTTTTCGGCTATTCTTACCGAGGAGAATAATTATAATTATGAGAATTATCGGAAAGATAACCGCAGAAAAAACGCCCTGCTTAAGATTATCCCCAAGAAGCTCCGAAACAACACCTACAACGGTAGGTCCGAAGGAGCAACCAAAATCTCCCGCAAGTGCAAGGATTGCAAACATTGCCGTACCGCCCTTTGCAAAGCTTTCCGCCGCAAGAGAAAAAGCACCGGGCCACATAACACCAACGGAAAAGCCACACATAGCACAACCTACAAGGGACAATACGGGATTACCCGAAAATGCCGCAAGAGTGTATGCACAGATACACAAAGCGGCGCAGCCTGTCATATATTTTGAAAGGTCAACCCTTTCACTTATTTTCGAATAAATTACACGGGCAGTACCCATAGTAACTGCAAAAATACTTGGTCCCGCAAGGTCACCAACAGTTTTTGAGACACCAAGTCCTGCCTCTGCAAAGGCAGATGCCCATTGACTCATACCCTGCTCGGAAGCACCTGCACAGACCATTATTACAACAAACAAAATAAAGGTTTTATCGCGAAAAAGCTTTTTTAACGGCACAGCCTCCCCTGCTGCAGTCAACTGCATAATGGGTACCTTCATAAAATAAAAGCCGTTCAGAAAAGGAACAATAGCCCAAAGCATTGCAAGAATACGCCAATTTTCCGTACCGAACACACGAAAGAAAAGAGTAGACAAAAGAACAACAAGAAGGTGTCCCCAACAATAAAACGAGTGCAAAAGACTCATAGCGGCCTTCTTTGCTTTAATAGGACAAGCCTCAACAATAGGGCTTACAAGCACCTCAATAAGACCGCCGCCGGTGGCATATAGAAGAATTGCCGCAACAAGCCCCACATACTCATCCCCGAACAAATCAGGAAGCACACCTAAGCCCACAAGTCCGACTGCAGAAAAGAACTGCGCCGCAACCACGCACTGCCTATAGCCTATTTTGTCAACAACCTTTACTGCCACAACATCGATAAAAAGCTGGAACAAAAAGTTTATTGTAACAAGTGAAGTCAGCTTTCCCAAAGGGATGCCAAACTCATTACCGAAGGTCAACAACAATAACGGCGCAAAATTATTAACAATTGCCTGAACAATATAACCGAAATAACAGGCAAAAACGGTATGATTATAATTATTCTTTATGGACATTTTTCCCACTTTCTGCCTTTTGTGTCGGGGCATTTCTGATTTTTGAACGCGGCACGGAATTCCACATAGCATCCGCATTTCATACATACACCCGAAATAAGATTGTCGCATTCTCTGCAAAAGGAAAGCCTTTCCTCATAAACCTTATCCGGGCATTTTTCATCTATGGACAGTTTACCGATTCTCTCCTTTATATCAGACAACACATCTGTCTGTGCAGCTTCGTAAAGAAGGCATCTTTTACAGTCTCTATCCATTATTTTACAATAAATTTAACGATACTGCAGGGAGGAAGCGTAGCGGTAAAGCCATCCTTTGTAAGAGCAAAATCGGTAAACTCCCCTGTTTTAACCATATCCTTCTTCTCAAAGCTATTATAAGCACGAACATCGTTTGTCAGAATCTCTGCGGTAATTGTGCTTACTGTAAAATCTGCAATCTGGCAGGAAATTGTCTGTGCTTCATCTATTGAAGCATTTGTTATAGTTGAAACGATTGTACCATCCTCTGTAACAGAAGCACTTTCTGTAAGCACAGGTGTTTCCTTTGAGGAATCAAGGTAATCGGTTGTAATGAAGCTTCCGAGGAGTGTGTTTTCGGAATGAGCTTTGTACATTTTGAAAATGTGATATGTAGGTGTAAGAAGCATTTCCTCGCCATCTGTAAGAATAACAGACTGAAGCACATTTACTGTCTGTGCTATATTAGCCATTCGTACACGGTCACAGTGCTTATTGAAAATATTAAGAGTAAGACCTGCTACCATAGCATCTCTCATTGTGCTCTGCTGATACAGGAATCCGGGATTCGTACCCTCCTCAACATCGTACCATGTTCCCCACTCATCAACGATAAGATCAACTCTCTTCTGAGGATCATGGCGATTCATAACCTCGGTATGACGGCGAACAAGCTCCTCCATTTTGTATGCTTTGCAGATTGTTGAATAATACTCATCATCCGTGAAAACAGTAGAAGCACCCTTATGTCCCCAATCACCTGTAGGAACAGTATAGTAATGAAGAGAAAGTCCGTTCATTTTGTTACCTGCAAAGTGCATCAGCTCATCTGTCCAATCAAAATCGAATGCGTTGGGGCCGCAAGCAATTTTGTATATTCTGTTATCAGGATTATAGTCTCTTACATATACCTGATATCTTCTGTACTCATCGGCATAATAGTGAGGCATCATATTACCGCCACAGCCCCAGTTTTCATTTCCTACACCGAAATATTTCACTCTCCAGGGCTTCTCCCTGCCGTTTTTACGGCGAAGCTCACTCATAGGTGAAAGACCGTCGAAGGTCATATATTCAATCCATTCGCTCATTTCCTGAACAGTTCCGCTGCCCATATTTCCGTTTACATAGGCATCACAACCAAGCTGTTCACAAAGCTCAAAGAACTCGTGGGTGCCGAAGGAATTATCCTCAACAAGACCGCCCCAATGAGTATTGATCATCTTCTTGCGATCCTCGGGCTTTCCGATACCATCCTTCCAATGGTATTCATCAGCAAAGCATCCACCGGGCCAACGGAGAACAGGTATTCCCATTTCACGAAGAGCCGCAACAACATCACATCGCATTCCCTTAACATTGGGAATAGGAGAATCTTCACCTACAAACACACCCTCGTAGATGCATCTGCCCAGGTGCTCGGAAAATGTTCCGTAGATATCCTTATTGATTTTTGCGATTTTCTGGTTTGGATTTATCAAATATTTCTGCATAATTATACACTCCTTATTTTGATGAGTTTAGGATACCACACAACCCTGTTTTTTTCAACAAAACACAATAATTAATAATAACCAAAAAACGACTCGCATTTTATTGCATTTTAATGAATTTCCCGTTTTTTTAGAGCAAAATGAACGGAAATTCACCCGTCAATTTAGTAATTATCCCGTTTTTATGACAAATAACAGGCATATTTTACATACTTTTTGCAATAAAATCCAATTCAAAATTCAAGTATTTTTATTTATTCTTACAATCTTAAAAAACCATTCACAAATTTGTTGCATTTTACATATTATTGGTATAAAATATCTTCCGTAAAAATATGCGGTATTGTTCCGTGCCTTTTGATACGGATAATCCAACCTAAGGAGTGTTAATATGAGCTATATCCAGAACACAATTGATATGGTAGCAAAAAAGCATGCAAATGAACCTGAGTTCGTACAGACAGTTACCGAGGTTCTTACATCTCTTGCTCCCGTTATCGAACAGAATCCCGATTACGAGAAGTATTCTCACTTGAGAGAATCGTTGAGCCCGAAAGACAGATCACCTTCCGCGTTACATGGACAGATGATCAGGGTAAGGTGCACGTAAATACAGGCTACAGAGTTCAGTTCAACGGCGCTATCGGACCTTACAAGGGCGGTCTTCGTTTCCATCCCTCTGTTTATTCAGGTATTATGAAATTCCTTGCTTTCGAACAGACTTTCAAAAACAGTCTTACAGGCTTACCTATCGGTGGTGGCAAAGGTGGTTCTGACTTTGACCCACGTGGTAAAAGCGACATGGAAATTCTTCGTTTCTGTCAGAG
>JAZSCI010000020.1:0-2768 GCA_045602865.1 Acutalibacteraceae bacterium | reverse complement strand
CTATATCCTTTTAGATAATATTCCCGTAGACAACAGCGTTCTTCTATGGTAAGATGTGTGTAACTCATATAAATCCTCCTTGGTTTTTGTTTTGTGGTAATTACATTATACCATGGATTTATATGGGTTGCTTTATTTTATTAAACTGTTGCACTTGATAGTATAATTCATCGTCAATAAAAAAGTGGCACACAAAAATGTGTGCCACAGACTTTTATCAGCCGTTTGAAGAGCCCGAATAGTTGGGAGCTTCCTTGGTGATTGAAATATCGTGAGGATGGCTTTCGATAAGACCTGCGTTTGTGATTCTGATGAACTGAGTCTTTTCCTTAAGCTCGTCAATTGTTGCACAGCCGCAGTAGCCCATACCTGCACGAAGACCGCCCATCATCTGATATACGGTTTCGCTGAGTGTGCCCTTATAAGCAACACGGCCTTCAACACCTTCGGGAACGAGCTTCTTGTTGTTAGCCTGGAAGTATCTGTCCTTACTGCCCTGATTCATAGCGGCAATAGAGCCCATACCTCTGTATACCTTATATTTTCTGCCCTGATAGATTTCTGTGTCGCTGGGTGATTCCTCACAGCCTGCAACAAGTGAGCCTACCATAATAGCAGATGCACCGGCAGCAATAGCCTTTACGATTTCACCTGAATATTTGATACCGCCGTCGCCGATAACATTAATACCGTGCTTGGCTGCTTCATTTGCGCAGTCATAAATAGCTGTTACCTGAGGAACACCGATACCTGCAACGATACGGGTTGTACAGATAGAGCCGGGGCCGATACCTACCTTTACGCAGTCTGCACCTGCATCAATAAGAGCCTTTGTAGCTTCAGCAGTTGCAACGTTACCTGCAATAAGAGAGATATTCGGGAATGCAGCCTTGACCTTTTCAACAGCCTTGAGGATGTTACGGCTGTGACCGTGAGCTGAGTCGAGGACGAAAGCGTCAACGCCTGCCTCTGCAAGAGGTGTAGCTCTGTCAAGAACGTCTGCTGTTGCGCCGAGAGCTGCAGCGCAGAGAAGTCTGCCGCCTGCATCACGGGCTGAGTTAGGATACTGAACAGCCTTTTCGATATCCTTGATTGTAATAAGACCTTTAAGGTATCCGTTTTCGTCAACAAGGGGAAGCTTTTCAATTCTGTGCTTCATAAGAATGAGCTTGGCTTCATCGAGAGTTGTGCCGACGGGACCTGTAACAAGACCGTCTTTAGTCATAACCTCGCTGATTCTGATATTGTAATCAGTAAGGAAGCGAAGGTCACGGTTGGTAAGAATACCTACAAGCTTGCCGTTTTCGCAGATGGGAACACCTGAGAAGCGGTAAGTATGCATTATATTTTCAGCTTCATAAACAAAATTGTCGGGAGCAAGGAAAATGGGGTTAGTGATAATTCCGTTTTCACTTCTTTTAACACGGTCAACCTCTTTTACCTGATTTTCGATTGTCATATTTTTGTGAATAACACCGAGACCGCCTTCACGGGCAATGGCAATAGCCATTCTTGACTCTGTAACCGTATCCATAGCGGCAGTCATTACGGGGATGTTAAGTCTGATACCCTTGGTGAGCTGTGTTTCAAGAGAAACATCTGCAGGTAAAACATCTGACTCGGCGGGAATGAGAAGTACGTCATCAAAAGTGAGACCTTCTTTTACAAATTTGTTGTTGTAATCCATAATCATAATCCTTTCTTTTAAGTTTATTCAGCTTGGTTTTGTGCCTGAAAAATATATTGAGTCATTATAACATATTGTTTCTTTCATATCAAGTCATTGGCAAAAGTTTTTTTGTTAATTTTTGGATTATGAAAATCGGAAAAGCGGGTTTGTAAAGTTATTTTCTTGCCGCGAAAATTTGTTTGTGGGGAGATTTTCAACTTTTCAACAGTCATTTAAAAACTTTATGAAAGTTTTCAAAGAGCGAAAAGCCAGTGTTTTAGGGCGGTTTTTAACTCTTTCCACAGAGTTTTCCACATCTTTCGGTTAAAAACTCTGTGGAAAACAAGGAAAATAAAATTCTGTGAACTTGTTACAAAATTTTCGGAGACAATTCTACATTTTTGTATTCTGACTGAATTTGAGCTCTGAAGAGTAAAATGCCCCGAAATGAATTGCTATTTTTCCGATTTTGTGGTATAATATATAGGTTAGCGAAAAATTATGAAATGGAAGTGATTTATTATGATCAGTACTAATAATGTTACTCTCCAGTACGGAGGAAGAGAGCTTTTCAAAAGTGTCTCCATTAATTTTACAAAAGGCAACTGCTACGGCCTTATCGGAGCAAACGGTGCAGGTAAATCTACATTTTTAAAAATACTTTCAGGCGAGATAGAGCCCAATAAGGGCTATGTTACAATTACTCCCGGCGAAAGACTTTCCGTATTAAAGCAGGACCATTATGCCTATGATGAATACGATGTAATCAGAACTGTTCTTATGGGTAACCAGAAGCTTGTTGACATAATGGATGCAAAGGAAGAGCCTTATGCCAAGGAGGAGTTTACCGAAGAGGACGGCATCCGTATAAGTGAGCTTGAAGAGGAGTTTGCCGAGATGGACGGCTGGAGTGCAGAAAGCGATGCAGAAATTCTTCTTAACGCACTGGGCATCCACAATGAATTCCACTATACACTTATGAAGGAGCTTACAGGTGAACAGAAGGTCAAGGTGCTTCTTGCACAGGCCCTTTTCGGCAACCCCGATATTCTTCTTCTTGACGAGCCCACCAACCACCTTGATGTTGCGGCTATCAACT
>JAZSCI010000019.1:0-2792 GCA_045602865.1 Acutalibacteraceae bacterium | reverse complement strand
GAGCAGAGGCCGCGGTAGAGGCGGTATTGAAATATTTCCGAACCCACGAAACCATTGAGGACCAAGAGGATTTTGTTCATCGGATCAGTGATGCGGTGGAAGAAACAGATCCCGTTAATGTGGATGTGGGAACAACATTATTATTCGTTGCCGCAACACAAACGGACTATGTTGCCGGTCATATTGGTGATGGAGTAATCCTGATGCGAAAAAACTCAGGCTTTTCTGTACTTTCCTTACCCGAAAATGGTGAGTATTTATGGGAAACCTTTTTACTTCCATGCTCCGAAAGCTCCCATAGATTTCGTTTTTACCAAGGCAGGGATGCAGAAGGCTTTCTTCTTACAAGCGATGGTCTTTCTGCGTTGCTTTATGAAGAGGATGGTCAAGGCGCCCCTGCTTGTGAAAAGCTATACCAATGGAGCAAACAAATGACTGAAAAGGACTTTCAGAAGATAACCCTGGAGCATTTTGATGATATTTTTGCAAAATACAGTGATGATGACAAAAGCCTTGCCATAATCAGGCTGGATGGCACAACCGATTAACATTTATCCATAATGACTTATGTTTTCCACACACCACAAAAGTGCAAAAATAAAATATGTTCAGTCTTTAATATGGTTCGAATTATAGCGGTACTGCCTGACAGTACCGCTATATTATTCCAAGAAACGCATTTGGCTTTCGGTAAAATTCATTTACGGAAATAAATAATCACAAGAGCCTGCCACGATTGCGGCAGGCTCCTTTTTGGTAAAATCTATTTTAGTTATCTGTTGTTCTGGTTGTCCTTGTTGTTCTGGTTATTTCTGTTATTCTGGTTGTTCTGCTTGTTCTGGTTGTTTTTGTTGTTCTGATTATTCTGATTGTTCTGGTTGTTTTTGTTATTGTTGCTCATAATCTCACCTCCTGATTACTTTACAAGGATAGTTTCCCTCGTTTGAGACAAACTATACACAAAAGGAAAAAATCCAGAGTGGAAAAGACTATACAAAAATATGATTCACATACACTTTGCCACTCCACAGGGGGAAAATATGCTTTTAATTAAAAATGGTATTCTGCACACAATGGAAAGGGATACGCCGATGCGCGGTGATATTCTTATAGATAAAGGTAAAATTTCAGAAATAAAAGACCGGATCGTGCCAACACCTGAAATGGAAATTTTCGATGCCGAAAGCCTTAATATTTATCCGGGATTTATAGATGCTCACAGTCACATCGGAATTGCCGAGGACAGAATTTCATCACAAAATGATACCAGCAACGAAAACACAAACCCCATAACACCTGCAATAAGAGGGATGGATAGCATAAACCCAATGGACAGTGCTTTCCATAATGCCGTTGCGGCGGGAATTACCTCTGCTATGGTGGGACCGGGAAGCGCCAATGCGGTGGGCGGACAATTTGCATTTATAAAAACTCACGGCAGATGCGTTGATGATATGATTGTTCTCGCCCCTGCCGCAATAAAAATTGCTTTTGGTGAAAATCCTATGAATTGTTATGGGCTTAACGGCAATATGCCCTCAAGCCGTATGGGAATTGCTTCCCTTATCCGTGAAGAATTATTCCGTGCCCGACAGTATTTTTCACAAAATCAGTCTGATAATACGGATTTCAATATGGAATGCTACAAAGAGCTTTTCCAAAAGAAAATACCCCTCAAGGCTCACGCCCACAGAGCCGATGACATTTTAACAGCAATAAGAATTGCCAAGGAATTTGACCTTGAGCTCACAATTGACCACTGTACCGAGGGACACCTTATAGCCGAGGAAATTGCCAAAAGCGGTTATCCTGCCATTGTAGGGCCTTCGCTTGCTTCACGGAATAAAAATGAGGTAAGTCTTTCCGACTTCAAAACCGCAGGAATTCTGTACAAAGCGGGAGTGAGGGTTGCTTTAACCACCGACCATCCCGTTTCACGAATACAGTATCTGCCTTTATGTGCAGGAATTGCCGCAAAGGAAGGCTTGGGAGAAAGGGCTGCACTTCGGGCTATCACCATTGATGCGGCAAAAATCTGCAGAGTCGACCACAGAACAGGCAGCCTTAAAGAAGGAAAGGATGCGGACATTGTTATTATCGAAGGCAATCCTTTAGAAATAAATTCCACCGTAAGAGCCACAATCATAAACGGAGAAATGGTGTGGCAGAGGTAATAAGGAATATACAACAACTTCCCTGTCAGTAATACCGATTGCGAACTGATTGATTAAACAGGTTGATGTTTGAAGAGGGTATAAGCTGAAAGTTGAGTTTAACCTTGACTTTGAGTAGTTTATGGTGGGTATTGATAAGGTGGCGTAAAAAGTAAAGGCAGAGAGCTAAAAACTCTCTGCCGGATTTTTTATAAACTTTACTCAGGTTGAAATATGCTGTCAAAAATTCAATTTTTCGGTTATTTTCTTTTGTTGTAACAACTGTTATAATACATATGAACTTAAAGAACGGAGGGATAATAATGGACATCAAAAAAGTAGGCGAACAAATCGCAGTTTTACGAAAGTCAAAGAACCTTACACAAAATGAATTAGGTGAAAGAATAGGCGTATCTTTTCAGGCGGTAAGCAAATGGGAGCGAGGTGAAACCTTGCCTGATGTTACTTTACTTCCTGATTTAGCAAAAATTCTTGAAACAACTGTTGATTTTATTTTGCGCGGAAATGAAAATATTATAGAATATAAAGGAAAATTTACAGTTGCAGACATGAAAAACGGGTTAAACTGTTTGAAAAATGCAGGTGAATATTTAGGTAAAGAAAATATTATTTATCGTG